>NZ_PGGC01000009.1 GCF_002795305.1 Aeromonas cavernicola | reverse complement strand
GTTGAGCCCGCGGGATCTGCAGGACAAGGAGCTGGGCGCCCTGCACCAGCGCCTGCAAGCCAACCCCGCCGATCTCGACAGCTGGGCGGCGCTCGGCCAGCTCTATCTCTATCGGAACGAGTACGACAACGCCCTGCTCGCCTATCAGCGTCTTGCTCTGCTGGAGGGGGGCGCCAGCGCGGCGACCCAGGCCGCCCAAGCCACCGTGCGCTACTATCAGGCGGGCCAACAGCTGACTCCCGAGGCAACCCGCCTGCTGGAGAGCGCCCTCAAGCAGGACGCGGGGGAAGTGAGCGCCCTGATGCTGCTCGCCGCCGATCACTTCCTGCATGGTCGCTACTCTCAGGCCATCGTCCTTTGGCAGCAACTGCTCGATGGCGAACGCCCTCGGATCAACCGTTCTGCGCTGATTGAGGCGATCCAGATGGCAAAAGTGATGGGGGGCTGACTGACCGCTCCCACCTCTGTTGCATTTGGCCAACACAAATCGGCACAGCCCAGCACCGACAGGAAAATCACTTGCCCTCTGCCACCGCCAGCCAAATAATGGGGTCTATCGTTGCCATTTTGGAGCTTCCCCCATGATCCCCATTAGCTGTCATGCTGTCTCTGGCGTTGCGCTCTCTACCATGGATGGCGAGACTAAACTGCTGGTGATGAAACGTGTAAAAGGGGGTTTTTGGTGCCACGTGGCAGGCACGATAGAGGAAGGGGAAACGGGCTGGCAGACCATTATCCGTGAAGTTAGCGAAGAGACGGGGATCACGGTCAACGAGCTCTACAATGGCCTCTATTTGGAACAATTTTACGAGGCGGCACTGAACAGGATCATGGTGGTGCCAGTTTTTGTGGTCTATTGTCCACCCAATCAGACCATTACCCTCAATGATGAACACACCGAATACCGCTGGTGCTCACTAGCCGAGGCCAAAGCACTGGTCAGCTTCCCCGGCCAAAAGGCACTCTACGATCATATCTGGCACTACTTTGTGGATAATCCTCCCTCTCCCCTCATGCGAGTTGATATCTGCTGATGTCATGGCCCATTAGCAAAAACAGCACATGATGACGGCATCCTGCTACAACAGCTTTACAAACCCGATGCTTCCCATTCATTTGCTGTCTGCCTTAAGTTTTTCTATGACCGCTAATCAGACTCATGTTTCTGCAGTACATCAGGAAATTTAATGTCCTCTTAATATCCAATCCATAGTTGGATTGTGACAATGGACTTTGCAATTTTTAGGGTACATAGTCTATGGCATGGTTTATTTATTAGATTCATTCTGGATTGTTAACTTGCACTCCTATTGGTCGTCATGTAGTAATTTCGTAATGAATCTGATTACCTCTTCAATTTGCTAGCTCATTAAAACTATGCGTCGCTATGATTGCTATCAGCACAAACAACTGAAATATACTGATTAACCGACCCATTATTAATGGAAGTGTTTTTAAATTAACCTCCGCCATAACTAACCAACAGCGATCAGACTCATAAGAATTATGACCCCGACAGGGCAATATGTTGCACAGATATACCCAGCTTGCGAATGTGATGCAAAAAAGTGAACTGATACTGTACATTTAATTAGTAGATTTGCTTATGGGCAGTCCTTTTACGCTTTAATGATAAAAAGGTTAAATTAGAGCCGCCTCACATTATGACGGCAGAGGATACTAATTTGAGTACAGCTTTAGGCCATCTTGCCGATATAACTGTGATGATAAAATATTTTCACACAATAAAATTGTGTAGACTGGAATATTATGATGATAAATGTAATAACTAGAAATAAAACAACCTTCATATTTGGCATTATTATCTTGATTGTCACTAGCTTGCAGAACTTATATACCATCGTCCAAATACGCATCGAAACACAACGATTGATTTGGACCTATATCGACCAAACCTCTATTGCTAACGCCCAAAAAATATCTCGCTGGCTTGATAATAAAGCTCAGGTTATCAGATCAACAAAAGCGGCATTTAATTTAGATGATTCCTCCATCCCCTATCTAACTCAATCTTTACAAGCAGGTGGATTTAGTTCAATTTATGTTGCAACTGACAGTGGAAAAATCATCGGTAGTGAGGCAAATACTTTACCTGCAAGTCAACGCCCTTGGTTTAAAGCTGCAAAAAATGATGGCGGATTAATCATTAGTACTCCCTATATAGATGCATCGACAGGCAAACCGACCATCACCATTGCAGAGCCTTTTCAACGCAGTAATACCAAGGGGGTAATTATCGGTGACATACTCATTGATGTCATGATTCGTGATATATTTGATTTGATGTCTGACGATGCATATTCCATTTTAGTAGATAGCAAAGGAAATATTATTGCTCATCCGGATACCTCTCTTATTCTGAAATCAGTAACAGTTATCTCTCCTGAGCTTACCCCAGAGAAAATAAAACACATTGTTGATGATGGTACCATTTCAGAAATAATGATAAATAATAAGTCGAGTGCTTTTGATTTAAAGCAGGTACCTAACTCAGATTGGTATTATGGGATAGTGGTAGATAATGACACTTCGTATCAAGCGGTAAAAAGAATGTTTTTCTATGCCCTATTACAAGGGATATTGATTTTATTGCTGATTATTATTTTTGGTTATTTAATTAACTCGAAAACTGAAAAACTGAAAAACTGAAAATAACCGATTAAAACGTTCACTTTCATGTCAGTTGCAAGCAAATAGTGGATCAATCCGCTTAATATAGAAAAACGGCCTGAACTCAGGCCGTCTTATATCCCCCCCACTAAATAAAACCAGTAAAAGGGACTCACTTCATCTGGCCCATGGATAATGGGCCAGCAGCAATTACCAACCCGTGATTTCGCGCAGAGCCTTGCCAATATCAGCCAAAGAGCGGACAGTTTTCACGCCAGCATCCTCAAGCGCGGCAAACTTCTCGGCAGCAGTCCCCTTACCACCAGAGATGATGGCACCAGCGTGGCCCATCCGCTTGCCAGGAGGGGCTGTGACACCCGCGATATAGGAGACGACCGGCTTGGTGACGTGGGTCTTGATGTAGGCCGCCGCGTCTTCCTCGGCGTTACCACCGATCTCGCCGATCATCACGATCGCTTCGGTCTGCGGGTCATTCTGGAACATCTCCAGAATGTCGATAAAGTTGGAACCCGGGATGGGGTCGCCACCGATACCGACGCAGGTGGACTGGCCGAAGCCCTCGTCGGTGGTCTGTTTGACCGCTTCATAGGTTAAGGTGCCAGAGCGGGAAACGATACCCACCTTGCCCGGCTTGTGAATGTGGCCCGGCATGATGCCGATCTTGCACTCACCCGGGGTGATCACCCCTGGGCAGTTGGGGCCGATCATTCGGACGCCGGTCTCTTGCAGTTTCACCTTAACCTGCAGCATATCCAGGGTCGGAATACCTTCGGTGATGGTGACGATAAGTTTGATGCCAGCATCGATGGCTTCGAGAATGGCATCCTTACAGAACGGGGCAGGCACATAGATGACGGAGGCAGTAGCACCAGTCGCGTCGACGGCGTCACGGACGGTGTTGAACACCGGCAGGCCCAGATGGGTGGTGCCACCCTTGCCTGGCGACACACCGCCAACCATCTGGGTGCCGTAGGCGATGGCCTGTTCGGAGTGGAAAGTACCCTGACCGCCGGTAAAACCCTGACAGATCACCTTGGTCTCTTTGTTGATCAAAACGCTCATTATTTGGCCTCCGCGGCTTTTACCACTTGCTGAGCTGCGTCAGTCAGGCTCGTTGCGGCGATAATATTGAGGCCGCTGTCGGCCAGTTTACGGGCACCTAGTTCAGCATTATTGCCTTCCAGACGCACCACCACGGGCACCTTCACCCCCACCTCTTTCACTGCACCAATGATGCCTTCCGCAATCATGTCGCAACGCACAATACCACCGAAGATATTAACCAGAACCGCCTGTACCTTGGTGTCAGAGAGGATAATCTTGAAGGCTTCGGTCACACGCTCCTTGGTCGCGCCACCACCAACGTCGAGGAAGTTAGCAGGTGAGCCACCGTGCAAGTTGACAATATCCATGGTCCCCATGGCCAAGCCAGCGCCGTTGACCATGCAGCCGATGTTGCCATCGAGGGCCACATAGTTCAGCTCCCACTGAGCGGCATGCGCTTCGCGGGCATCGTCCTGTGACGGGTCGTGCATCTGGCGCAGCTTAGGCTGACGATAGAGGGCGTTGGCATCGATGTTGATCTTACCATCGAGGCAATGCAGGTTGCCTTGGGCGGTGATCACCAGCGGGTTGATTTCCAGCAGCGCGAAATCGCAGTCGAGGAACATCTGACCCAACCCCAGGAAGATCTTGGTGAACTGCTTGATTTGATCGCCAACCAGACCCAGTTTGAAGGCCAGTTCACGGGCTTGGTATGCTTGCGGCCCCACCAACGGATCGATGGCGGCTTTGTGGATCAGCTCAGGGGTTTCATGAGCGATCTTTTCAATGTCTACGCCACCTTCGGTGGACGCCATGAAGACAACACGGCGCGAACCCCGGTCGACCACGGCGCCTAGGTAGAGCTCCTTGGCGATGTCGGTGCAAGACTCCACCAAAATTTTGGTCACCGGCTGGCCGTTGGCATCCGTCTGATACGTCACTAGGTTCTTGCCAAGCCAGTTCTGGGCAAAGGCGCGGATCTCATCTTTGCTTTTCGCCAGCTTAACGCCACCGGCTTTGCCACGCCCACCGGCGTGTACTTGACATTTAACCACCCAAGTATTGCCGCCAATCTTGTCGGCCGCTTCGGCCGCTTCCTGCGGCGTTGCACAGGCATAACCTTCGGAGACCGGCAGGCCATACTCGGCAAACAGCTGTTTTGCCTGATATTCATGCAGATTCATAGATGCTCTATCCGTGTTGTAGTTGTTTCCGTACGGGGCCTTTTCAGCAACACCCCTGTAAAAAGGGGTCTCAAGGACCCCTTAGTCTCTTTACTTCATTCAAGCGCGAGGCTGCCATCTCACCACATTCATACCGATTAGCTCGGCATTCGTCGTGCGGTGACCGATGTAGATTGCTTAGACGTCCAGCAGTAAGCGGGTCGGATCTTCCAATAGCTCCTTCACGGAGACTAAGAAACCCACTGACTCACGCCCATCAATGATCCGGTGATCATAAGAGAGTGCCAGATACATCATCGGCAGGATCTCAACCTTACCGTCAACGGCCATCGGACGGTCCTGGATCTTGTGCATGCCCAAAATGGCGCTCTGGGGCGGGTTGATGATCGGGGTGGACATCAGGGAGCCAAACACACCACCGTTGGTGATGGTGAAGTTACCGCCAGTCAGTTCATCCACGGTCAACTTGCCATCGCGGCCCTTGCCGGCCAGATCCTTGATGGCCTTCTCGATGTCAGCCAAGCTCATGTTGTCACAGTCGCGCAGCACCGGGGTCACCAATCCACGCGGGGTGGAGACGGCAATGCTGACATCGAAGTAGTTGTGGTAAACGATGTCATCACCATCCAACGCGGCATTCACCTCTGGATAGCGCTTTAAGGACTCCACCACTGCCTTGACATAAAAAGACATGAAGCCAAGTTTGATGCCGTGCTTTTTCTCAAATATCTCGCCGTACTGCTTACGCAGCGTCATGATGGGCTTCATATTGATTTCATTGAACGTCGTCAGCATGGCGGTGGTGTTTTTTGCTTCCAGTAGACGCTCAGCAATGCGCTTGCGCAGCCGAGTCATGGGCACCCGTTTCTCGCTACGACCAGCCAGCGCCACCACAGGCCCAGCGGCTACAGGCACCGCCGCAGTCGGCTGACTCGACGCACGAACATGTGCCTCTACGTCCTCCTTGGTGACACGGCCACCACGGCCAGTTCCCTTCACGTTAGTGACATCGATGTCATGTTCTGCCACCAGACGACGCACAGAAGGGGTCAGGGTATCATCCCCTTCCTCTGTCACCACCTCTTGTGGTTTTTCCTTGGTCTCTTCACCGGCAACCGCGGCGGGCTTGAGCATAGCGATGAGCTGGCGAGATAGTACTGTGGCGCCCTCTGCTTGAAGGATCTCTCCCAGTATCCCAGCTTGTGGAGCTGGGACTTCCAGCACCACCTTATCTGTCTCGATGTCGACCAAGACTTCATCACGGGCGACCAAGTCACCCGGCTTTTTGTGCCAAGTAGCGATAGTGGCGTCGGCCACTGATTCCGGCAAATCCGGTACCTTGATTTCGATAGTCATCCAATCAGTTCCTTGTAACGTCTTGTTCAGGGCTTAGGCCAAAGTAAGGGCATCTTCCACCAACGCTTTTTGCTGCTTGGCGTGGACCGACATATAGCCGACCGCAGGCGAGGCGGAAGCCGGACGACCGGCATAGCGTAAGGTAGCTCCCATCGGTAACACGCCATCATAGTGATGACGAGTACTGTACCAAGCCCCCTGGTTCTGCGGCTCTTCCTGACACCAAACAAAGTCGGTGACGTGAGCGTAATCAGCCAAAATGGCGCGTACTTCTTCTTCTGGGAAGGGATAGAGCTGCTCGATACGAATCAGAGCTACATCCTGCTGCTCGGCCTTGCGACGTGCGTCGAGCAGGTCGTAATAGACCTTACCGGAGCAGAACACCACGCGCTTAACTGCGCTTGGGTCCAGCGAGTCTATCTCACCGATGGCGTTCAGGAAGGTACCTTCCGCTAGATCTTCGAGCTTGCTCACCGCCAACGGGTGGCGCAGCAGGGATTTTGGCGTCATCACGATGAGCGGACGGCGCATCGGGCGTACCACCTGACGGCGCAGCATGTGGAATACCTGAGCTGGGGTCGAAGGCACACACACCTGCATATTCTGCTGGGCACACATCTGCAGATAACGCTCAAGGCGAGCAGAGGAGTGTTCCGGCCCTTGCCCCTCATAGCCGTGCGGCAACAGCATGGTTAAACCACACATCCGTCCCCATTTTTGCTCACCGGAGGAGAGGAACTGATCCACCACCACTTGGGCACAGTTGGCAAAGTCACCAAACTGAGCCTCCCAGATGGTGAGACCGGCTGGTTCAGCGCTGGCATAGCCATATTCAAAGGCCAATACTGCGTTTTCAGTCAGTACCGAATCATAGATCTCGAACGGCCCCTGTTCATCGTGCAGATTGCACAGCGGCGTATAGGTGCTGGCATCAGTCTGGCTGTGCAGCACAGCATGGCGGTGGAAGAAAGTACCACGGCCGGAGTCTTCACCGGTGAAGCGGATGCGGGAACCCTTGTCCACCAGAGTGGCGTAGGCTAGGGTCTCGGCAAAGCCCCAATCCAGCAGCTTCTCGCCCGCTGCCATCAGGCGTCTATCTTCGTAAATCTTCTCGACCTGACGTTGCAGCACATGAGTGGCTGGGTATTGGCTTACTCGTTCGCCAAGGGCTTTGAGGTAATCCATCGGCACGATACTGTCATAGTCCATTGCCCAGTCGTGACCCAGATAGGGTGTCCAGTCGACGGAATGTAGCTCCATCGGTCGCCACTCTTTGCTCACCCGCTCACCACGATCCAAGGTTTCGCGATATTCGTTGACTAGGGTCGTAGCCAACTCTTGGCTAACACACCCTTCCGCAACCAATTGATCGGCATAGATCTTACGCGGGGTGGGGTGCTGTTTGATCTTCTGATACATCAACGGTTGGGTTGCACTCGGCTCGTCGGCCTCGTTGTGGCCATGACGACGGTAGCAAACCAGCTCGATCACCACATCACGTTTGAAGGTGTTGCGATAATCTAGTGCAATCTGGGTTACCAGCACCACGGCTTCCGGATCATCACCATTGACATGCAGCACCGGCGCCTGCACCGCCTTGGCAATGTCGGTACAATATTCGGTGGAGCGGAGATCTCGGCTGTAGGAAGTGGTAAAACCCACTTGGTTGTTGATGACGATTCGCACCGTCCCGCCCACGCCATAGGCTCTGGTCTGGGACATGTTGAAGGTCTCGGCCACCACACCTTGGCCGGCCATCGCCGAGTCACCGTGGATGGTAATCGGTAGGACTGTACTGCCATCCTTATCACCGCGACGATCCATACGAGCCCTAACCGAACCAATGACCACTGGGTTGACGATTTCAAGGTGAGACGGGTTGAACGCCAGCGCCAAGTGCACGTTGCCACCTGGGGTCGCGAAGTCAGACGAGAAGCCCATATGGTACTTCACATCACCCGTTCCCCAGGAGTCGCCATACTTGCCAGCAAACTCATCGAACAGCTCCTGAGTCCGCTTACCCAATACATTAATCAGTACGTTGAGGCGACCACGGTGGGCCATGCCGATCACGGCTTCTTTGCAGCCCTGCTCACCAGCGCGACGGATCAGCTCTTTGAGCATGGGGATCATGGCGTCGCCCCCTTCCAGCGAGAAGCGCTTAGCCCCCGGGAATTTAGCACCCAGATATTTTTCCAGCCCTTCGGCGGCAGTCAGGCTCTCGAGGAAACGTGTCTTCTCTTCGAGGCTGTAGCTTCCCTTCCCTTCAATGGATTCAAGACGCTGTTGCAGCCAACGTTTCTCTTCGGTGGAGGTGAGGTGCATGTAGTCGGCACCGATGGAACTACAGTAGGTCTTTTTCAGCGAGGCATAGAGATCAGAGAGCACCATGGTCTCGCGACCGATGGCGTAGGAGCCCACATTAAAGGTGGCCTCCATATCTGCACCTTGCAGGTTGTGAAACGCGGGATCCAGTTCAGCAACGGTTTCACGCTGCCACAGGCCCAGCGGATCCAGATTGGCATTCTGGTGACCACGGAAACGGAAGGCGTTGATCAGCTGTAGCACCCGAACCTGCTTGGCATCCACTTGGGGATCAGAGACGGGAGCACTGTAGCGAGAGGGATCCTTGGCCAGGCGACGGAAATAATCACGGACCTGGGAGTGGGGTTGTTCAACCGCATGACTATTGACTTGGGGTAACTCGCTAAACAGGCTACGCCACTCATCGGATACGGAATCAGGATTTTCCAAGAAGGATTCGTACAAATCCTCTATATAGCTTGCATTCGCACCAGCCAGGTGAGATGACTCCAACCAGGCCTTCATCACGCCGTTATGCATGTCTATCCCTTGTACTTCTTGTTGCTGCTTTGCAGCTTGTAGGGTTTAAACAGCCACCCTCGGTCACAGACAGAGTGGCCATCCAGATGGTCGGGCCAGCGTGGGGCCGGCCCTGATACTAAACAGCCCGATTGAGCAACATCGATTTGATCTGGCCAATCGCTTTGGTCGGGTTCAATCCTTTCGGACAGACATTGACACAGTTCATGATACCGTGACAACGGAACACACTGAACGCATCATCCAGACCCCCAAGACGTTCGGTAGTCGCGGTATCGCGGCTATCAGCCAGCCAGCGATAAGCGGCAAGCAAGCCAGCTGGGCCGATGAACTTGTCAGGATTCCACCAGAAGGAGGGGCACGAAGTGGAACAGCAGGCACAGAGAATGCACTCGTACAGGCCGTCAAGCTTGGCGCGCTCTTCGGGGGATTGCAGGTGCTCACGCACCGGCGGCAACTTCTCTTCGTTGATGAGGAAGGGTTTGACCTTCTCCCACTGGGTGTAAAACTGGGTCATGTCGATCACCAAATCGCGGATCACCGGCAGGCCAGGCAAGGGACGGATAACGACGTTATTGCCCTTCTTCAGCAGATCGGAGAGCGGGGTGATACAGGCAAGACCGTTCTTGCCATTCATGTTGAGACCGTCCGATCCACAGACCCCTTCGCGGCAAGAGCGGCGAAAGGCGAGCGTGGGATCCAGTTCTTTCAACTGGATCAGTGCGTCGAGCACCATCATGTCGGAACCTTCAGGAATATCAAGACGATAGTCTTTCATATAAGGGACGTTATCAACGTCTGGGTTGTATCTGTAGACAGAGAATGTGACGTTCATAGGGCTGGCTCCGCAATCAGTAAGTCCGGACCTTGGGCGGGAACGCCTCACGGGTCTTGGGTGACATGTTGACAGCGCGACGAGTCATGGACTCAGTGTCCGGATGATAAAGGCTGTGGCACAACCAGCTCTCATCGTCGCGATCCGGGAAGTCAAAGCGGCTGTGAGCACCACGACTCTCGGTACGGAAGTTGGCAGCCACCGCCGTGGCAAACGCCGTCTCCATCAGGTTGTCCAGCTCTAGGCACTCGATGCGCTGAGTGTTGAACTCTTTGGAAGTATCATCCAGACGGGCATGCTTAAGGCGTTCGCGAATGAGTTTCAGCTCGGCCAACCCTTCGGCCATCGCATCCCCTTCACGGAACACCGAGAAGTTGTTCTGCATGCAGCGCTGCAGGTCCTTGCGGATCTGCACCGGATCTTCGCCATCACGGCAATGTTCCCAACGGTTGAAGCGCGCCAGCGCGGCGTCGATGTCAGAATCGGATGCGGCGCGGCCGTGCTCCATCTCGCCTAAGGTGTTGACCAGATGCATGCCGGCGGCACGACCGAACACCACCAGATCCAGCAAGGAGTTGCCGCCCAGACGGTTGGCACCGTGCACGGAGACACAGGCGATTTCGCCCACTGCAAACAGGCCAACCACCGGCACGTCGTTGCCATCTTTGTCTTGTGCCAGACACTGGCCATTCACGTTGGTCGGCACGCCACCCATCATGTAGTGGCAGGTTGGAATGATCGGGATCGGCTCTTTGACCGGATCCACGTGGGCAAAGGTGCGAGAGAGTTCGCAGATGCCCGGCAGACGAGATTCCAGCACCTCTTTGCCAAGGTGATCCAGCTTGAGTTTGATGTGCGGGCCCCAGGGACCGTCGCAACCACGCCCTTCGCGGATCTCGATCATGATGGAGCGGGCCACCACGTCGCGACCGGCCAGATCCTTGGCGTTAGGAGCATAGCGCTCCATGAAGCGCTCGCCATCTTTATTGAGCAGATAGCCGCCTTCACCACGGCAACCTTCGGTCACCAGCACCCCGGCACCGGCGATACCGGTCGGGTGGAACTGCCAGAACTCCATGTCCTGTACCCCTACCCCAGCGCGCAACGCCATGCCAACACCGTCACCGGTGTTGATATGAGCATTGGTAGTGGATTGGTAGATACGACCGGCACCGCCGGTGGCCAGCACGGTAGCCTTGGCCTTGAAGTAGACCACTTCGCCGCTTTCCATATCGATGGCGGTACAGCCAACGATGTGACCGTCCTGGTTCTTCACCAAATCCAGCGCATACCACTCGGAAAAGACCGTGGTTTTGTTCTTGACGTTCTGCTGGTAAAGGGTGTGCAGCAGGGCGTGACCGGTACGGTCGGCGGCCGCTGCGGTACGAGCAGCCTGCTCACCACCGAAATGCTTAGATTGGCCACCAAACGGACGCTGGTAGACAGAACCGTTTTCAAAGCGGGAGAAGGGCAGGCCCATGTTCTCCAGCTCGTAGATAGCCTCGGGGCCCGTCTTGCACATGTACTCGATGGCTTCTTGATCGCCGATGTAATCAGAGCCTTTGACGGTGTCATACATGTGCCACTGCCAGTTGTCATCGTGGGCATTACCCAGCGCAACTGTGATACCGCCTTGGGCGGACACCGTGTGAGAACGGGTTGGAAAAACCTTGGATAACAGAGCACAGCTCTTGCCGGACTGAGCAATCTGCAGCGCAGCGCGCATACCTGCACCACCGGCACCAATCACTACTGCATCAAATTCACGAATTGGAATAGTCACCTTACACACCCCACACTACGACGAAACCCGCCATCAGATAGACAAACAGCACCACAACCAGGGCAAACTGCAATGCGCCACGCAGTCCTACCGGCTTGATATAGTCAGTCAGCACCTGCCACAAACCGATCCAGGCATGGATCAATACGCAGAGCAGGGTCAACAAGGTGAATACTTTGGTGAAGGTTTTTGCAAAAAAACCAGTCCACAGTTCGTAAGTGAGGTCGTTGAAGGCAATAAAGCCTACTAGATAGAGGACGTAAGCCGTCATGATGAGGGCGGTTGCGCGGATCAGGATGTAATCGTGAACACCGCTGCGCCCGAAGGTTGCAGAATTGGTTACCATACAAGCACTCCTGCCAATACTGCCAGGATCGCGGTGATCACAAAGGCCACACGGGCACTCTGATTACCGGATTCCAGCTCTTCCCAATAACCCATATCCATCACTAAATGACGCAAGCCGCCCACGATGTGGTAAGCGAGCGCAGTCAGGATGCCCCACAGCACAAATTTGACCAAGAAGTTGTCCATGATGGCAACCACGGTTTCAAACCCGTCGGGAGAGGTAAGCGAAGTACCAAGCATCCACAGCAAGATGCCCACGGCAACAAAGGTGATGACCCCTGATACACGGTGCAAGATGGATGCGATGGCAGTGACAGGAAAGCTGATCGTTTGCAGGTCGAGGTTTACAGGTCTCTGTTTATTTTTCACGGCTTTGCCCACTCAGCTCCGTATTGAGCACGTTAGTTATTGTTTTAACTCACTCGTGAGGCACAGGTTGGTGATTGTTGGATTTTTGTTATGGACATTGAAAACAAAAATTCAATATGACGCTGTTTTACACGAATCCTTTCCAACGTGTTTCAAACACCAGCAGCCATGACCCACGTCGCGGAGTATATCGACGGCCCTAAGCGAAGACAATCAAATAGCTACAAAGAAAATACAAAAGCACAAACCAGATCCCATATTTCATTTAACAATTAATTAATGTCTTATGAGCAAAATTGACATCGATAGGGAACTCTGTTTCAAATAGGGCGCGCCAGCCGCCTTGGTGGGGTTAAGAACCTTTGCCAGCGTCATAAAAGTCGTAATAGAGTAAGGCTGGAATCAAATTATAAAGAGCAAAGGAGACGTGCTATGGCTGATAAATTAGCCACCCTACACTTACCTGGGAAAGCGCCGGTAGAGCTACCTATTCTATCAGGCACCATAGGCCCAGATGTTATCGATGTCAGAAAGCTGGGTACTCACGGATACTTCACCTTTGACCCCGGATTTATGGCAACCGGTTCTTGCAAATCAGCCATTACTTACATTGATGGGGATCAAGGTGTCTTGCTGCACCGCGGTTATCCTATCGCTCAATTAGCGACTCAAGCCAGCTATCTGGAAGTCTGCTACATCCTGCTCTACGGCGAAGCACCAACCAAAGCGCAATATGCTGAATTTGAACGCTTAGTCACCCGCCATACCATGGTGCATGAGCAAATTGCCTTCTTTTTCCGTGGTTTCCGTCGGGATTCTCACCCAATGGCCATCATGTGTGGCGTCGTGAGCGCACTCTCCGCGTTTTATCATGATGCGCTCGACATCAACAACGAAGAGCACCGCGAAATCTGTGCATTCCGCCTGCTCTCGAAAATGCCGACCTTGGCCGCCATGTGTTACAAATACTCCATCGGCCAACCCTTCATGCAGCCACGTAACGCCCTCTCCTATGCGGGTAATTTCCTGCACATGATGTTTGGTGTACCGACTGAAGAGTACAAGGTCAATCCGATTGTCGAGCGGGCGATGGATCGCATCTTTACTCTTCATGCTGATCACGAGCAGAACGCGTCCACCTCCACCGTTCGTCTGGCTGGTTCTTCTGGCGCCAATCCATTCGCCTGTATCGCTGCAGGTATCGCCTCCCTGTGGGGACCGGCCCACGGTGGTGCGAATGAAGCCTGCCTCAAGATGCTCGAAGAGATTGGGTCGGTTGAGCGCATCCCTGAGTTCATTGCTAAAGCAAAAGATAAAAATGATCCATTCCGTTTGATGGGCTTTGGTCACCGAGTCTATAAAAACCACGATCCCCGTGCCCAGGTCATGCGTCAGACATGCCATGAAGTCCTCAAGGAGCTGCAGATTAAAGATCCTTTGTTGGCCGTTGCCATGGAACTGGAACGTATCGCGCTCTCTGATCCCTACTTCATTGAGAAGAAGCTCTATCCCAACGTGGACTTCTACTCCGGCATCATCATGAAGGCGATTGGCATCCCTATGTCGATGTTTACGGTGATCTTCGCGATTTCACGTACCATCGGCTGGATTGCCCACTGGAACGAAATGCACTCAGATCCTGATCAGAAGATTGGTCGCCCACGTCAGCTTTACACCGGTCTGCCACAGCGCGAGTTTACCCCGCTGGACCAACGCTGATTACAGGTCACGTGCCTGATGTTTCGCAAGGCGGTCACTGACCGCCTTTTTATTACATCAGGTCGACACCACGCCAGAGAACACAACATGAAAACGCCACTGATCGGGGCCACCATACTACTCAGTGCTTGTCAGCAAGTGCCACCTTCCCGCCACGTTGAAACACTCTATATCAACAATCAATGGGTTGATTGTGTTGGGGTCAGCCCAATGCAGTGCATGCAGGTTCGAACCGATGAGCAACAACCTTGGTCCCTCTTTTATCAGCACATAGAGGGGTTTCACTTCGAACCCGGTTATTACTATCAGCTAGAGGTCGCCAAAGAGCCGCTCACCGACGTGCCAGCGGATGCCTCGTCGATGCGCTACCAGCTCATCAAGATCGTCAATCAGGTAAAATAAGACTGGCGGCTTACCACTTTACACCTAGCTGGCATGCTTATCGCGACAGCACGGAAATCAGGATGCCCTCCGTTTCTCCCACGGCAAGAGCGCAACGGACAACACCGCCCTCATAAAGGTCGCTCCTTAGCCCACAACACGAGCAATCCCATGATCGATAAACTTGCGTGGCTGACGTTTAAAGATAAACAGCTGCTTTGTGCCCGCTCCCACGGCAACGCTACCTATTATATTCCCGGCGGCAAACGTGAAGTCGGCGAGAGTGACGAAGCGGCACTGATCCGTGAAATCGCTGAAGAACTATCTGTTAGCTTGCAACCTGAGACCTTACGTTTTACTGGTGAGTTTATGGCACAGGCCGATGGTAAACCGGCTGGGATGAATGTCAGGCTACGCTGCTATACGGGCGAGACCCATGGCGTGCCCGTCGCATCAGCCGAAATTGCCGAATTACGCTGGCTAGATAGTCGCCATCTTGCCGAAATTTCCCCTGTTTCACGCCTGCTGTTTACATGGCTGGCAGAGCAGCAACTGATCCGCTGATCCCCGCGCTGGTTGCCGATCGATGATGCCCCACCCCCGACCGTGATCCAACGCACTTCCCCATGGCGAGGTGCTTGAAATCATGTGCTGAAACGACGAGGCTAGGCCGTGTCTATGTGCTGTGATGGCAACGGGGTTACAGCGCATCGCGCCACGCGGCTTAGACTGGCATTCCCGCTCTCTTTGATGAAGGACGTGAGATGGATATCGTTGAGGTTGATAGCACTCAGGGCATCAAACCAGCCCTCATTACCCTGCTGCAAGATTGTGTCGCCAGTGGAGCCTCGGTCGGCTTTTTACCGCCCCTAGCAGAGGCCGTGGCGCTCGAATACTGGCAAGGTATTGAGGCGGAACTGGCGGCAGGTAGCCGTCGCTTATGGGTAGCATTCGAACAACATCAGCTAGTAGGCACACTGCAGTTGGCACTGTGCGGCAAGGCCAATGGCCGCCATCGAGCAGAAGTAGAAAAATTGATGGTACACAGTCAAGCCCGCGGCAAAGGGGTTGGCCGCGCCCTCATGGCCACCATGGAGCAAGGAGCTCGTGATGCTGGGCGAACCTTGTTGGTACTCGATACCCGAGTAGGCGATGTGGCGTCGACGCTTTACCGCCACTTAGGCTATCTCGAAGCAGGTCAGATCCCTGATTTTGCTCGCAGTGCCAATGGCTCGCTGGCAGCTACCCTCTTTTTCTACAAGCAACTCTGATCATCTATCATCTATCACCTAGCCAAATCTCAGCACGCGGGACCAGCATGTCGCTGCTCCCAACGTCACCACCTCGGCGATCACTGGGTGATCGGGGCCCCACACGCGGGTGAGGATGCGCCCACTCAGGCTAATCGCACCGCACGATGCGCGATCATCGGCTCGGCAAATGCTTGTTGAGCAGCGATCAGTTGTAACTCATAAGCTCCCGCCTGCCACGTTTTCAGTAATACCGCGTCCACAGCCGCATTCGTGCGCTCAAACGCGCTAATCGGATCATGCCCCGCCTGCAGATTGGCCAGCATCAAGGCACTGATCAAATCCCCTACCCCGACTGGCTGCTTGGCAAACTCATACAGCGGCCGAGCAACCAGATAATCGCCTTGAGGGGTTGCCAATAGCATCTCGAAGCGGCTTACATCTTGCGCAGCGCGGCCAAGGTGCTTCACCAGCACCATACTGACCCCCTTTGCCAGCAGTTGATGGGCCGCCGCGCGGGTATGAGCTAAATCTGGTAACTGAGTAGCGCATAAAGTTTCTAGCTCTAACAAGTTCGGCGCCATGATATCGGCAACCGGCAGCGCCTGTTCGGTCAAAAAACGGGTCACGCCGGGGGCAACAATGCACCCCTTCTCGGGATGGCCCATGACGGGATCGCAAAAATAGAGAGCGTTTGGGTTGGCCGCTTTCACTGCCGCTACCACGGCGAGGATCTCATCCCCTTGTTCTGCTGAACCAAGGTAACCACTGAGTACCGCATCGCATTGGGCCAGCACATCAATATCCGCCAACCCCTTAATCAAGCCACTGATATGGCCTGCCGGCATGGCCATTCCCTGCCAACCAGCCGCGTACTGGGTATGGTTGGAAAATTGCACCGTGTTAATGGGCCATACCTCCATACCAAGGCGACGCATAGGAAACACAGCGGCACTGTTACCAGCACAACCAAACACCACATGAGACTGGATAGAGAGGATCCGTTTCATCGACAACACCACAAGCAAGAGTCAGGAAAAGGCGCAATATATCGGATGACCTATATAACCCGCCACTTTTGCCCCCTCTCATCCATCAATTTGACCAGAAAAAAATCGAGATACCGTCGAACAGGGGGAAATGAGCACCATTTAACACCACATCTGCCCCTATACAGGACCTTGGTTTATCGCCATTAGGTGACTTAACCCATCAGGTCTCGTGTGGTGTTCCACATCTCTAGTTTGATGGCATATGAGAGCAAAAAATCAACGCTGATAGACGTGGCCGTCTCTCGCACCACTTATGGGGCCACCCTCATGATCAAGAAGACCCGCCGCACCTACCAGCAACCACGTTATCGCGCAGCGGGTGACGTTATTGGCGGGCGAAGTGATAAATCCATCCTTCATCCCGCGCCATCCCCGCAGGAGGGGCCACCAGTGGCGGTAAGCACGACACCGCTCCTCCTGCCGCATATTGCAACGCCAGCAGGGCGCAGATAGCCGCGTCATAGCGATCAGTGCCCACCTCAACGGCTTCAGGGAGCAACGCCGTCAGCTCAGGGCGTACTGCGGACGCCTTGCCCGCGACCTTGGCCAGCGCCGGATAAACCTCCAATACCGCTCTATCGCTTTGTGGCACCTGCTTGGGAACCAGCTGTAAATCAGCAAACTGTGGCAGCATAGAGAGCACTAAGGTGGCATTGTTGCCAAGCCGATCGAAACTCGCTGACAGCGGCTTCTTGCCATAATGCTGGTATAACCAGCGTTCACAATCGCGGTAAGCATAACGGTTATCTATCTCCCGCTCGGGAATAGCACAGGGCTGCGCGTTTCCAGCCAGCAGCTCGCAAAAACCACGGGGAAACGCCAGCGGCGCATCAATACCGAGCGCCAGCTTGGCACAACGTGTTACCTGCATCAGGCTTGACTCACTGTGGAGTGCAGGCAGCAGCAGTGCGGCCAAATCTGGCACCACTCGCGAACTTAACCGAAACAGCGGAGACACCCCAAGCCAATGCAGCTCATCACTGTTCGCTTGCCAACCCACCACAGCCACCGCCTGCGCACTGCCTTGCCAACCCCTGACATCCCACCCCACCCCGATCGCACTCATTTCCCCTATTGTCATCTGTCATCTCGCTCTCTATCACGGCTGCAAGCGGCACAGCCTAATCCGCTGCCACCCGCAATGCAAAATGAAATGGCCGATGCCTCGGCCCAGCAGGGGCACATTGTCTATCCCATGCAAGCGAATCTAGCCGCCCCCCTTTCCTTGCCTATCTGATCTGCCTAAAATGGCCGCCCAGCTGTGTTCAGCGCTTATTTAGCTTAAGGATTTGCCATGGAAACATTTCTGCTCGAAGGCCACCCCTTTGTGGCCCTATGCGATCTGATTAAACATCAAGGGTGGGCCGATTGTGGCGGCGCCGCCAAAGCGCTCGTCGCAGAAGGGTTAGTCGAAGTGGATGGTCAGGTAGAGACTCGCAAGCGCTGCAAGATCGTGGCCGAGCAAGTCGTCAACTTCAACGGCATGAAAGTGGTCGTCAAAGAGGGTATCAGCCCCGAGCTTGGCTAACCCCATTTCGGCAGCCCCTTCTCTGGCAATCTGCTAGCTGGCCTTGACTGACAGGGTCAGCACAAAGCGGGCTACCGTCTCCCCCCCGCTCAAGGATGGACAGCTGGCCACCACCTCGATGCTGTCTCTTATNNGCCCCCACCTCGATGGGGCGATTGATGCGCTGACCGCTTGCCAGCGACTCGTCGATCATGGCGTCGATCTCCTCCCCCGCCGCGCAGTCGAACTGCACATCCCCCTCCGGTCGTTTCAAAAACGCCCCCTGCACATCCTTGAAGGCGAAGTGCACCTTCTTGCGCCGCTGCCGCCCCTTCTCCATTACCAGCAGACCGCCCACCAGATCGGCACCGGTTGCCAGCGCGCCAAAATACATGCTGCCCAGGTGGTTGCGGGTACGCCAGCCAAGGGGAATGCGAATGCGCAGCGCCTTGGCGTTCATCTCTTCGATGACTGTCTCTTATACACATCT
>NZ_PGGC01000089.1 GCF_002795305.1 Aeromonas cavernicola | reverse complement strand
CGGCGGATGACGCGGCCACACCGCAGGTTCATCCATGATGCGCGCCTCGGCGGGCAGGGTGATGCCGTCATTGAGCTCCACACCGGCGCGCAGGGCGGCCAGTTTCTCTTCGCTCGGGATCCCTTCTACCTGCACCCAGTAGGTCTTGGGGGTCTTCTCCCCCGGCTGAGTCAGCTGTGCCTGCAGCTTGCCATCGTTGGTGAGCAGCAGCAGCCCCTCGCTGTCGCGGTCAAGCCGCCCAGCCGCATAGATGCCGGGCTCGGTGATGTAATCCTTGAGGGTCTCGCGGCCCGCCTCGTCGGTAAACTGGCAGAGCACCATATAGGGCTTGTTGAGCAGTAACAGCGTGCGATCTGCGGGGATCCGCTCCGGTTTGCGGGCGGCGGCAGGGCGTGGCGCCGCTGGCTTGGCCGCCGTGCGCGAGGCGTTATCGCGCGGCGAACGGCTGGCAGAGGGACGGGAACGGGACGAGGTCATCAGATACCCACGGTGGCAGAAGATGGCGGCGAGTGTACCACAGGGGGTGGGGAGGGGCGGATCAATGATGGCGGTAGCCTAGTGTTGGTCGGTTGGCGCAGAGCGTAGCGAAGCCCAACAGACCAGCATGATCAGCTCAATCAGTACGGGATAAATAGGGATGGGGGCGTTCGGTAAAATAAATGTGCCGATAGATTTCGCGGTGAACGTTGGGCTTCACTTCGTTCAGCACCAACCTACGATGTGTAGCCCAATATTTGAGATGATGCTTATTCGTCGATAATTTTGTACAGCTTGTCGTAATAGAAGCTATCAAAATCTGTGACGGTTTTAAGGGTAAATGGTTCAGGTAAAGAAAAACGTTTCCACGTTTCCTTAAAAATTTCATCACCATCTTCTTGGGCATCTTGGTTGATGTTCTTCTTTATTAATATCTTCTTGGTAGAGAAGTTAATGCTCGTTATCCGCTCGACAAGGGGGCCCCTGTTGTCGCTACTGTCGTAGCCAATCAGGTCGAAACTGGCATTTTGATATCTGAATTTGTAAGACCAATAACCATAACGCCCATGGCCATAATGAATCTGTAAGATACCCTTATCTATAGAGACCCACAGCTCAGGGGCAAAATAGACGCCACCATCTTCATTTTCTGAGGAAAAACAACTCGGGTTTTCCAGTGCCAGCTCATAATGATCGCCCTTCTTAAACGCGATAATCAGTCCTCGTCGGTTACGATCCAGTTCACCGCGATACTCATCAGTGATGACATTACGCTTGTCAGTCCCTTTGATAATGATGACCATGTCACTCTGGCCATCTTTATTTAAATCTCCCTCGGTTTTCTCAAAGACGATATATCCCTTGGGAACAAAATCGAGCAGATTTTTTACTACCTGCTTAGACTCGTTTGCCAACACCTGTGCTTGCAACACGATCAATAGGAGGAATAATCCTGTTTTCATAATATGTCCGTTTTAGTATGACACTATAGTGTGTTAATGATGCGTAAAATGGGCGTTCAATAACTAGTTATTAATTGTGTGAGGTGTTAATTAATACAATAACTCTCTCATTACCGAATTGAACGATAATATCACGATAAAATTTAGGCTCCTATATTTGGTTAGCTCGTAATATTACAGCTTGCTCAGAGATGTGGGTATCCTAGATCTTTGGAAAACCGCCGGCTTGCGCTTCTCACTTAAAACCCCGTTCCGTAGCATAGCCGCGTGGCTATTTGTCGCAGGAGTCAGCTATAAGCCAAGCCAGTGCCACTGTAAAAAGCAGCAGACTGACCGCTGAGATGCAAAGGCGGTAGCGTGGTGTTGGTAGGTTGGTGCAGAGCGTAGCGAAGCCCAACAGACCAATATTATCAGCTCAATCAGAGCGGGATAAATAGGGATTGGGGCGATCGGTAAAACAAATGTGTCGATAGATTTCGCGGTGAACGTTGGGCTTCACTTCGTTCTGCACCAACCTACGATGTGTAGCCCAACATTTGAGATGATTTTATTTTATGCACTACCAGCCTCGTCTATGTATAGATCTAGATTTTCTATAATTAGGCGATTAATCTGACCGTGAAGCCTTATTGTTCCTATGCTTGTTTTTAAAGTGTATCCTTCCTCTTTGGCAAAGAGGTCTTTCGCTAGTAACGAGAAGGTAGTTCCATTTTTTAAATTTCGGCCATCTAAATCAGAAAAATCTCGCGTTATATTATACTCAGCACTGCTTTCTAGCCGATAGAACGAAAGTCTAGATTGCCACCAATAAATAACCTTTTGCCATTCTTTAACTAATGATATCAGCTCATTTTCCGTTGTAATAACTTTGCTAAGGGTGATATCTCTTTCTTTGTCCATTCCTCTCATGGAAATGGTAATTTCACCATCTACTCCTTCCCTCGTACTTTTAAAGAAAAGAATATTCCTATCTGGGCAGTTGATACCGCCAGTATTGCTCTCATATGAAAAATATGAACTTAATAGCTTCTTCTTATTGGAACTATCTTTGTTGAGAAGTGATAGTGCTTTCTCAATTGCTTCCCTAAGATACATTGAAAGATGATTTCCTCATTTTGCGTAATGCGTATTTAAGGGGTGGTTAATAGATTACTGAACACCTACTTTTCTGTTCTCTAATTCGCGGTCACCAAACAACCACCCACTTTCTTACCTTCGTTTGACCCTCTGTGGTTGTAATGTGTCCTTCGGTAGTCAATACCATTGCTTGGACTGAAAACCATAAACTGATCATCAATTCCAGCTCGTTGGAAAACCTTAAATATTTCTGATTCTACATCACTGCGGCTGCCATAAACCTCGACCGTTCTGTGATGGTTCCCCGATTGCCGGTAAAAATTCAGGGTGTACTTTCCACTGGCAGGCATCTTGGTCCATGCTTCATCGGCATCAACAGCGTTTGAAGTGGATTTAGCAGATGATAACGCCCACCCCATAAATGCAATCAAAACGCTTCCGCCTAGAATTAACAGCATTTCAGCACCGCTAGATTGAACCATTGTCCGTTTTTCCTATGAGTCAAAATTCCAAGATCCCCCCCTTTCTGCGCAAGGCGTAACGCCGTCACATTCCACGCTACCGCCCATGAATGACTGCTTCCAATTGCTCCCTTGACCCGCACTGGCAGCAACCCATAACAATTCAATAGGGTCTGGATGGCTATGGTAAGTCAAAAGACGCTGTATTTGTGAGGGGAAAAGCAGGGCAAGTCTGCATAACATCCCGATTTTTTGCGCTCACTCACTCAATCGGCGGCTTTTCCTCCCACCTCGGGTTGACGGAGGGGCGGGGATGTCTAGCATTCGCTTACCGCTTACCGCTTACCGCTTACCGCTTACCGCTTACCGCTTACCGCTTACCGCTTACCGCTTACCGCTTACCGCTTACCGCTTACCGCTTACCGCTTACCGCTTACCGCTTACCGCTTACCGCTTACCGGCGGGGCGTGATATGCCCCCCTTGGCAGGGATAAGGTCACCGGCCGTCTTGATGCAGGTCGTGATGCCGCCGAGCGACGTCGGACGAGGGCGTTTGCTTATAAAAATGCACCAGTCAGCGGGGGCTCACTGGTGCAGCAGGGGCGTTGGCTAGGTTGCTTGTCGCCAGCGGGCCAGCGTTATTGGAATACCAGTGCCATCAACAGGCCGACGGTGATGGCGGAGACCAAGAACGCGAAGCCATAAAACAGATAGTGGTGCAGCTTGGTGGTATGCACCCCGAGATCGTGCAGGCCGTGATAGATGCGGTGCATCCCGTGCCATATCGGCAGAGCGATGATGACTAACAGGAAGCAGGCTCCCCACCACGAGCTGGCGAAGGCGAGGACGCGATCATAGCTCATGGTCTCTACGTCCATGATGCCCATCGGCACCAGCAGCCCAGTGATCAATACGATGGCGGGCAGCAACATGGCCACGACCATCCCGCCTGCACCAAACAGTCCCCAGTAGATGGGTTCGTCAGAGCGTCTCATGATCTTCTCCTCAAGACACAATAATCAGCAGTGTTAGGGATACCAGCGCCAGTGCCACGTATTGGGCAATCACGATGGGCTTTTCTGGGACTAACTGCTCCCCGCGCAAGATCCGCATCGCTTTTGGCGCCAGGGCGAACCAGGTGCTGGCGTGAAACAGGCACGCCGCGAGGGCTATCACGTGGAACAGAATGGCGAGCGGGTTTTGCAGGGATTCCAGCCAGCCGTTGAACGCCTCCTGACCTTGTACCAGTCGCATCAGGCCCCACATCAGCACCACGGCGTAGATGGAGACAAAAATACTGGTGCCTTCGCGGATCATGTAACCGGTGTAGAAGGCGTTCTTTAGCCACCAGTCCCGTTTCATTTCCCGTACATAGGGTTTGCGTTTGCTATCGGTGTTGTTCATGGTCTTATTCCTGCGCTAACTCGTGAGTTCAGTCCGGCTTGAACATGGCGATCATGTAATCCTTGGCACTTTCCACCTTGCCCAGTTGGATCGCTGCGGCGGGGTCAACGCCTTTGGGGCACACCTCTGAGCAGTAGCCCACGAAGGTACAGCCCCAGACCCCTTGGTCTTGGCTGATGATCCGCATCCGCTCTTTGGCTGCGCCGTCACGGCTGTCGGCGTTGTAGCGATAGGCCAGTGCCAACGCGGCAGGGCCGATAAACTGCTTGTTGATGCCATATTGCGGGCAGGCGGCGTAGCACAGGCCACAGTTAATGCACTGGGAGAACTGTTTGTACTTCGCCATCTGGGCTGGCGTCTGGGTGTACTCGCCATCGCACAGATTGCGCGGCTCACTTGGCATGATGTAAGGCTTGATGCTCTCTAGCTTCTCGATGAAGTCGCTCATGTCGACCACCAGATCCCGCTCGATCGGGAAGTTGTTCAGCGGCTCGACCGTCATCTTGCCCGGCAGGTAGTCACGCAAAAACGCTTTGCAGCCGAGCTTGGGCACGCCGTTTACGGTCATGCCGCAGGAGCCACAAATGGCCATCCGGCAGGACCAGCGAAAGCTCAACGTCGAGTCGAGATGATCCTTGATGTATTGCAGCGCATCGAGCAGTGACATCTCACGTTGGTAGGGCACCTGAAAGCTCTGCATCCAAGGCTCGTTGTCCTGCTCTGGGCGGTAGCGCAGGATCTCAATTTCCATCATCTCAGCCATTGTTCTTCGCCTCGTCTTGTTTTTCACCCTCGGAGCCATACACCCGTTTTGCCGGCTGGGACTTCGTGATCTTCACCTCGGAGTAATCGATGGTGGGCGCCTCGCCGCCGTTGTAGAACGAGAGGGAGTGCTTGAGGAAGTTGACGTCATCACGGGCTTCAAAGCCGTCTAACCGCTGGTGGGAACCACGGGACTCTTTGCGGTTGATGGCGGAGTGCGTCATGGCTTCGGCCACATCCAGCATGTAACCCAGCTCGATGGCGTACAGCAGATCGGTGTTGAAGACCGAGGATTTATCGTTGATTTTGACCTTTTTGTAACGGGCTTTGAGCTCGTTGATCTTGTCGATGGTGGCCTGCATCAGCGCTTCGGTCCGGTAGATACCGACCCCAGCTTCCATCGACATGCCTAATTCGTTACGAATGTCGGCGGGGTTCTCGGTGCCGTCAACATCCAGCAGCGCGAGATGCTGTTTAACCAGCGCCTTGGCTTTGGCGGCCAGTGCCTCGGTATTGCCGTGGCGCTGAGTCTTGGCAAAGTGACCGGCCTGCTCGCCGACCAGCTTGCCAAATACAACGATCTCCGACAGGGAGTTGGAGCCCAGTCTGTTGGCGCCGTGCAGACCCACCGAGGCGCACTCGCCGGCAGCGTAGAGCCCCGCCAGACGGGTGGCGCACTGACTGTCCGTCTCGATCCCCCCCATGGTGTAGTGGGCGGTTGGCCGCACCGGGATCGGCTCTTTGGCCGGATCGACGTTGACGTAGGCCTTGGCCAGTTCGCAGATAAAGGGCAGGCGTTCGTTGAGGTACTGCTCGCCGAGGTGACGCAGGTCAAGGTGCACCACATCGCCCATCGGGCCTTGGATCACTCGGCCTTTTTGCTGCTCTTGCCAGAATGCTTGCGAGACCCGATCGCGCGGCCCCAGCTCCATGTATTTGCTCTTTGGCTGGCCGATCGGGGTTTCTGGGCCCAAGCCATAGTCTTGCAGGTAACGGTAGCCATCTTTGTTGAGCAGCACGCCGCCTTCACCTCGGCACCCTTCAGTCATCAGAATGCCGGTGCCCGGCAGACCGGTTGGGTGGTACTGAACGAACTCCATGTCCCGCAGCGGTACGCCGTGGCGATAAGCCAGTGCCATGCCATCACCGGTGACGATGCCGCCGTTGGTGTTGTAGCGGTAGACACGGCCAGCCCCACCGGTGGCGAGGATCACCGATTTGGCTTGGATGAAACGGGTGATGCCGTTTTGGATATCAAAGGTCAGCACGCCCTGCACGCGGCCCTCGTCCACGATCAGATCAAGACAGAAATGCTCGTCGAAGCGCTTGATGCTTGGGTATTTGATCGAGGTTTGAAACAGGGTGTGCAGAATGTGAAAGCCGGATTTATCAGCTGCAAACCACGTGCGCGGCACCTTCATGCCACCAAACGGCCGCACGTTGGCCTTGCCTTCAGGGGTGCGGCTCCAAGGGCAGCCCCAGTGCTCCAGCTGGATCATCTCTTGGGTGGCGTGGTTGACGAAGTACTCGACCACGTCCTGCTCGCATAACCAGTCACCACCGGAGACGGTGTCGTTAAAGTGGTTATCGAGGGAGTCATCATCCCGTACCACGCCGGCGGCGCCCCCTTCGGCGGCGACCGTGTGACTGCGCATTGGATAGACCTTGGAAATCAGGGCGATATCCAGATCTGGCTGGGATTCGGCGATGGCAATCGCGGCGCGAAGGCCGGTACCGCCAGCGCCGATGATGGCCACATCGGTCTTAATAATATCCACATCTGCCTCCTTAGGGATAGATTTGCTGGGCACGATTTTGCGCTATGAAAAAAATTCAGGCTTGATGCAAGTCAAAGCGCTTTGGGTTATTCCCGCTCACGGGTACTTTTTCTTATTGAGGTCACATCCAGCCCTGTGTGGGGCCCAATTTATGCCGCAACCCCTGGGCGAAACTGCGTATTCGAGGGGGGGGATTGGCTCAAACCCAGCAAGGCTATATGCCGAGATGAGCGGCTAAGCGTAAGATTGTATTTGGTTTTTTCCAGAAAAAATGAGAATCACCTCTCTTTTTAGGTATTCACTAAAAATAAGTTTGTTTTTTGCTGAGAAATGTTGAGCTGACATCAGGTTGGCTTAGGAAAAGTAATGGTAATGACGGGTACTATCACGATGGCAAGAGGGGGCGGTCGGTCGCGATCCAGTAGCAATGGAGTCTATAACGGTGTTTTGCGTTCTCTGGCTCCCTCTCATCGCAGCCATGATCCCTGAGTGGCGAGAACATTTATGCAGGGGCCAGTGGTTGGCCCCTGAGATTGCCCCATCAGATACGGAACATGCCGACCTGAGTGTTGAGTTCTCCGGAAATATTTTTAAGCTGCTCCGAGATTTGGCGAGATCCATCGGCATCGGCAGTGAGCTCATCAGAGACATCGTTGACCGCTTGAATGTTGCGGCTTACCTCACTGGTGACGGCCCGCTGCTCCTCTGCGGCGCTGGAGATCTGGGTCGCCATGTCGGAGATCTGGTTGATGGACTCGGCGATTTGCTCCAGTGCTTGGGTGGCATCATTGGCATCATCGACGCTGTGCTGGGCTAGTAACTGGCCTTCGTGCATGGTGCTGACCGCCCCTTGGGTATTACGTTGCAGGGTTTCAATCATGTTGCGGATCTCCACCGTTGAGCTGTGGGTGCGCTGGGAGAGCACCCGTACTTCGTCAGCCACTACCGCAAAACCACGACCCTGTTCACCCGCACGGGCCGCCTCGATGGCGGCGTTGAGCGCCAGTAGGTTGGTCTGTTCGGCAATGCCTTGAATGGTAGAGAGGATGGTGTTGATCTCTTGGGCGTTCTTTTCTAGCTCTTGGATGATGTTGGAGGCGTGCTTAACCTGAGTCGCCAAATCGGTGATAGAACGCTGGTTGCGAGCAATCACCTGCTTACCGTGTTCACAGCTATTGGACGACGTGCGAGCCGCTTCTGCGGTCTGCTCGGCGTTGTTGGCGACCTCGACTGCGGTGGCCGACATTTGATGCACCGCAGTGGCGATCTGGGAGAGTTCACTTTGCTGGTGCGCTAAGCCCTGATTGGCCTTTTCCGCCATGCTGTGGGAGGTTTTGGCTTGTTGGTTAAGCTCACCAGAGGAGTTGGAAATGTCCTGCACCATCTGATGAATTTTATCAATGAAAATATTGACGTGACTGGCCACAATACCGACTTCATCTTGGCGCTCAATCTTAATACGGCGAGTCAGATCTCCGTTGCCTTGCGAAAGGTCTGCAATGGCATCTCCCAGTTTTTTCAGTGGAAATAACGAGCGATGAATCGCGATATATGAGAAACCCGCCACCACCAAGATGGTAAATAAGCCTTGGAGCAGGGCAGAAGAGACCATGCTTCTCACCGCGCGGTAGGCCACGGCATCATCCACCACAATGCCGAAATACCAGTCCGTATTAGGGATCTGATTTAGGTCAAATATGCTCTGTTTATTGCTCACGAGCATTTCGGAGATGGTGCCATCGTTGGCGATGCGCTTGATTCCATCAGGTGTTAATTCGAGCGAAATAGCGGTGGCGGGTTTTAGGGTAAGAGAGGCATCTGGGTGGGCAATAATGGTGCCTTTGCTATCGAGCAACATGGCATAGGTGCCCTCGGTCTTGATATTGAGAATATCTTTAATCAAGCCATCGATGGAAATATCGCCAGCGATGACCCCTTGGGTATTTCCTCGCTGAAAGGGCTCGGCAATGGTGATAATTAATTGGCCGGTGCCCGCATCCGCATAAGGGGGGGTCACCACCAATTTGCCCATGGTCATCGCTTCTTGATACCAAGGGCGTTGCCGAGGATCATAATTGGCGGGCAGCGGGGTATTTTCACTTTGGATCATTTTGCCGTTATTCGTACCGACATAGACGGAGGCAAAATCACCCGCCTGTTTAGATTGTGCCAAATGACTGATTGGCTCATCTTCTTGTGCAAACGCATCCTTGGTTGCAGCAACAAGCTGAATTTTGGTGTCTAGCCAGCCAGCAATGGCTTGTACGTTAGCGATCGAGCTTTCATCGATAAAACTCCACACTAGCCGCTGCGTTTCACTGCGCAGTTGCGAGGTGTTGTACCAGACCTGCATGCCTGTTATCACCAAGATGATGATCCCAATAGCAAAGACGAGCTTGTTTTTGATCGATAAATTCATAGTGACATCCTTGAAGTGCTTCCATCTGCAGTGTGTGACAACACGTTCTTGTTTGAACCCATCCCTCTATCGGCTGACTTTGAATCTTGTTTATTATTCCTCGGCTTATTCCATGAGTTATTCCACGAGACAGACAAAGATCCTGAAAACAGACGTTCAACGGATATTGCGGGTCTATTTTCAGTGCTCTTTGCGAGCAAAAAACTATATACGGCCATAACACCATCAAATACAACCCCGCATAGCCTGAAAGAGTTTATTTTTTACCCGTATTATGTTTTAAGTGCCCCGCTTTAAATATCAATTGCGGTGTAAATAACTGCCCCGATATTAGTGGGAATGACGTATCTGCTTGACCATTAATCCTCCTCTTCACGCCTGTCAGTTAGCCCAGCGAAAATAAGGCACCGCCTCAATGTGGACGATGCCAGATGGCGTAGCGTTTGGATGTTTTGGTAGGTTATTTGTTGATGGGGCATATTGGCTGGGTCAGGCTACGCGGTGCAATAGTGGGTTAAACCGATTTGGTAACCGAGTGGGGGCCTATTTCATAAGGGGGATGTCACTTGCCACGTTAGTTTGCGGCGGTGTGGGCCTCGCCGAGCGATGCGATTAGCTTGGTACGCCCATAACACCGACTGGGCGCGGCGCTAAGCGCACAGCTCAACAATGCGCGAGTGCGCGCCGTGAGAGGCGCGCGGGTCAGGCTTCCAATTTGATTCTGTTTTCGTCCGCCAGCTCCTGCTTGCTGAGGGTGTCCAGTGCCAGAAAATCGGCGACACGGGCCCGCTCTTTGAGGGTGTCTTGATAGCCAAGCCTGATCAGATGCTGACAATAGCCCGGAATAAACATCAAAAAACTGGCCAAGCTACTGGCCTCGTCCCCTTTTACTCCGAGCACGCGCAGCAAGCGGCGCACATGTGCCGGTAATGTGTGCAGATAAGTGAGCGCAATGGCATCGAGATCTTGGCTCGGTTTAAGTAGACAGGTGTCGACCCGTTTTAGATTCAAGCTATGGCGATCACGTTCGGGGATCAGCTCAAGGGTCTGATTGACCCGCAGTAACTGCTCTAGATCAGAGTTGAGGGTGTCGGTAAACACGGTATTGAGCAGGTGGCTTGCGATATTGGAACTGGTGAGATAACCCCGCTGCGATACCTGCGCCGCATGGCTGGGCGGGTCGAGGGCGATCAGTAAAATACGCTCAGCCCCTAGATGGATGGCGGGACTCAACGGGCTGAGTTGATGGATCGAGCCATCCCCGTAAAAGGTGTTATCAATCTGGGTGGCTGGGAAGATAAACGGCAGCGCCGATGAGGCCAGCAAGTGATCGGAATGAAGGGCTGTGCGCACCCCGCGCCGACGTGCGCGGGTCCAAGGTTGGTGATCGCCGTGGCCCTGAAAAAAGGTCGTGGAGCGGCCATCATCATAATCCGATGCGGTAATGGCCAGTGCATTGAGGGTGCCATAACGGATGTTGTCATCAATGCGGCGATAATCGATCAGCTGATCTAACATGCGGCGCAGCGGCGCATTATCAAACAGATGAAAGGCGCGGTTAGGTTGGCGGCTAATCAGCCCTGCCGAGCCCTCATACATCAAACGCCACAACAAGCGCCCGGGATGAAAGTCGAAGATGTGATGGGTCTCGAATCGGCGCCAGACCCACTCCAGTTTACGTACCCCCAGATGGAAACAAGAGGCGTAGCAGGCCAGCGCCGTGACATTAATCGCCCCAGCGGACGTGCCGCACAAGATAGGGAAGGGGATGCCGATGTTGCGGGGGTAGAGCTCAGCGATCGCCTTGAGGACACCCACCTGATAAGCGGCGCGTGCCCCGCCACCGGTGAGCAACAACGCTGTATTGAGTCTGGCCATATGCTGGCGCCTTATTGTTATCCAGAAAGAGAAATATCCACTGACAACTTAACTATAAGGCGTTGTATCAAATATAAAAATGGGCAGTCATGGGTTTTTTCAAAGGCCGTTATGGCCGCGCCATACCACCACCGTACCTAGTGGGGTGAGCCACTGCGCGGCGGGTTAGCTCTCCACGATATGCAACTGCTGTAACGCGATCACCGCCTGCGTGCGGTTCTTGACCCCGAGTTTGCGGAAAATAGCGGTGATATGGGCCTTGATGGTGGCCTCGGAAACATTCAGCTCCCACGCAATCTGCTTATTGAGACTGCCGTCGCGCAGCATGATCAGCACCTTGTACTGCTGGGGGGTGAGGCTGGCCAGCTTGCTGGCGAAATCGGGGCCATCTTCCGCGTCGGCGTGGAGCGAGATGCCCTCCGGCACCCAGTTATCCCCCCCGATCACCGTATTGAGGGCGTTGACCAGCTCCTTCATCGGCACCGACTTGGGAATAAAACCGAGTGCGCCAAGGCGCAATACCTGTTGAATAATGGCCGGCTCTTCCGAGGCGGAGACCACCACAATAGGCAGGTCAGGATACTGGCCGCGTAGATGAGCCAGCCCCTCGAAGCCGTTGGCCCCCGGCATTTTCAGATCAAGTAGCAGCAGGTCAACCTCGGGGTGCTCCCCCAGTAGGTGACGCAAGCTGTCGATGGAGTCCGCTTCCAGCAGCTGGGCATCGCTGATCGCCATATGTACCGCTTGATAAAGGGCGCCCCGAAACAGGGGATGGTCATCCGCAATGACGATGGTAAATTGACTGTCCATATCTTGGTCAATGACTCACATTGTTGCTAACTGATTGTTTTGAAAAACCAAACTAGCATCGCCCCCCTAGAGGGTCAAACCCGCAAGTTGGCAAATGTGATCTTCTCGCAATATGAATTTCGCCGTGGTTGCCAACGGCCATGGTCTTGCTCACTAGGTGCCACCCCTGCTCATCAGAGGCTGTTATGGCCGGCCGGCAAAGACCACCACCACCTTGTCATCCCCCTTCTCCCGCACGAAGGCGTAAGGGGCATCCGAGAGTTTCTGGTGGCTGCCTGCCGCAATGGCCGGATGGGCGGCGCGGAACTGGCCCAGTTGCTGCCAGTGCTTGACCAGCTCGGCCTTCTCGCCGCTGGCCAGCTCCTGCCAGTTCATGTCCGAGCGCAAGCCTTGATCGAACACCCCGCCATCCTTGGCCAGTCCTCGGCCAGACTCGTCGCCGTAGTAGAGCTGGATGCCGCCCGGCAGCAGCATAAAGCTGTTGGCGACTCTACGCTGCAGCGGTACATCCTGATAGTCGCCAAAGAACAGCTTGGTGTCGTGGGAGCTGATATAGCTCAGCACGTTGAACTCAGGGTCTTGATTGATGCGGCTGGCGTAGCTGGCATAGGTGGGCTCGGCTCCCGCCATGCACTGGGCCTGGGGCAGGGCGAACTCACGCTGATAGTCGAAGTTGATCAGCGAGTCGAAACCATTCTGATACCAGAAATCCTTGGCCACCCCGTGATCCCACACCTCGCCCACCATGTAGAAGGGCAGATCGTCGAGTGCCTTGTCCGGGTTGGTGGCTTTCCACTCCTTGAGCGCAGTGGTGCCCGCCTGCTTGAGCTTGGCCCACACCTCGGGCTCCAGATGCTTGACGGTGTCGGCCCGAAAACCGTCGATGCCAAAGCGGCGCACCCAGTCGGTGTGCCAGGCGATCAGGTAGTCGCTCACGGTAGCGTCGGGCAGCACCTTGGCCTGGGTATCTTTTTTCACCGCCAGCAGCGGCGGCAGCCCTACCGGTTTGGTCGATTCGGTCAGAAAGTCCGGCAGCCCTGCCACCGAGCCGGTGACATCGTCGGTGCCGGGCTGCGGGTAGCCGGGCAGACCGGCGCGCACCCAGTCACCGCTCCACCACTGGTTCCACGCTGGCGATTGATAGTCGATGAACTGGTTGTAGCCATGCCAGTTCAGATCGCCGCTCGGGCTCCACTGGTTCCAGATTGTCGGCAGTTTGGCTGTGTTCTGGGTCAGATCGGTGAGCCCCAGATCCTGCAGGTCGGCCAGGGTGGCGTAACCGGCGTGGTTCATCACCACGTCGAGGATGATCCGCATGCCGCGCTTGTGGGCCTCGTCCACCAGGGTTTTCAGGCGCTCTTCATCGCCGTAGTTGGGGTCAATCTTGGTGAAGTCGAGCGCCCAGTAACCGTGGTAGGCGTAGAAGGGGAAGTTGCCCTGCTCGCCGCCGCCAATGAAACCGTGCACCTGCTCCACCATGGGGGTGATCCAGATGGCGTTCATGCCGAGGCTCTTGATGTAGTCGAGCTTCTCGGTCAGCCCCTTGAAGTCGCCACCGTGCCAGGTGGCCACCTCGTCCTGACCATCCTTCTGGCGGCCGAAGCTGTGATCGTTGGCAGGGTCGCCGTTGTGGAAGCGGTCAGTCAGCAGGAAATAGACACTCGCCTGATCCCAGCTGAACGGCGCTGGCTTGGCTGCCTTGACCGGCTCGAGCAGCAGCAGGCCGCCGCTCTCTTTGGTCGGGGTCAGGGTCAGCTTGCCCCCCTTGACCAGGGCCTCCTGTCTGGAATAAGCATCCCGCAGCCGGGTGCCATCGGGCCAGACCCCTTTGAGGGATACAGTGACCGGGCCGCCATCCCAGCTGATGCAGGGCTCTTGTGGTGGCTGGCGCTTGAACTCGCTCTTCTTGGTCGCCCGCAGCACCTTGAGGCTGGGGGTATCCGGGTTGAAGGTGAACTGATACTCCCCGGCCAGCATCACCCGAAGGGTAAAGCTCTGATCCTTGCTGCATTTGTCCATGGGCTGGGCGGTGCCGAAGGGGAGCGGCTTGCTCTCGCTCGGGCCAAAGCTGGTACCGCAACTGTTGTCTGCGTCGCTGATGCGGATCTGGTGGCTCCCCTTGGCAAGGGGATGGGTCAGCGCCACAGTGCCCTTGTCCAGCGCGATCGGGGTCGCGACCGGCTGACCATCCACATAGAGGCGAACCTCGGGGGCGGCCATCGCCTGTTGGCTAAGCAGTGGGGTGGCCAGCAAGGCGAGCCAGAGGGGAGATAAGTGGCGATGGAGGCGAAGAGAGGGGCGCATAAGCCATTCCTTGAGCGGGCCAGTTTGGGTTGAGTGCCCATTCTAGGGGGAGGGGATGCGCTCGTTGATCAGCAACATCCCGATTTGTGACATCCGTTCAAATGGTGACGTTTTCAAGCGTCCACTTTTTCAAACGTCCCCCTTTTTCAAACGTCCACTTAAGCCCAAGCCCAAGCCTAAGCGTTCACCTAGGGCCAGTTAACGCTGGGCGAGCTGAGCCGCACGATAGTGATCAACCCACATGGCGGTGGCGCCGCAGATCGCAACCGGCATCACCAGCAAGTTCACGAATGGAATGGCCGCGCAGAGGGTCACCAGCGCCCCAAAGCTCAGGGATTTCCCCCGCTGCTGCTTGAGGGCGTCACGCATGGTAATAAAATCGATTTTGTGATTATCAAACGGGTAATCCACATATTGGATCGCCATCATCCACGCGCTAAACAAGAACCACAGTAACGGGGCCAAGGTCTGGCCGATGACCGGGATCAGAAACAAGATCAGGCAGCCAAGCGCCTTGGGCAGGTAGTATTTGAGCTTGATCCATTCGCGGCCAAAGGTGCGCGGCACATCCTTGACGACGTCGAGCATACCGCTGTCATTGGGGGCTTCGCCGGTGAGGATCTGCTCCACCTTTTCAGCCAGCAGACCATTGAAAGGGGCCGCTAGCCAGTTGGTGACCGAGCTGAAGATGAAGGAAAACACCACCAGTATGGTGAGCACAGCGATGGGCCAGAGCAGGTAATCAAGCCAGCTTAGCCAGCTGGGGATCTGCTGATCCAGCCAAGCAAACAGCCCATCAAGCTGCATTAATAGGGCATAAAAAGCGCCCGCAAACAGCAGCATGTTAACCAACAGGGGGATCAGCACAAAAGTACGGATACCAGGCTGACGAATCAGCGAAAAGCCACGTAAAAAGTAGCTGGCACCGCTAAGCGAGGCCGTGACGGTATGAGGTTGCTTCATATCAGTTCAATCTATCCATGGGGGAAACAGCCCGCATATTACAAACAAGGGTTGGATTTGGTAAAGTCGCCAACCCGCCCCCTCCCGATTTAGCCACTGCTGTAGGTCGTCATGCGTCTGAAACTGATCAAACTCGCTGGCTTTAAGTCGTTTGTCGAGCCGACCCGTATCGAGCTGCATGCCGACATGACCGCCGTGGTGGGGCCCAATGGCTGTGGCAAATCCAATGTGATCGACGCGGTGCGCTGGGTGCTGGGCGAGAGTTCGGCCCGCCATCTGCGCGGCGAGAACATGACCGATGTCATCTTTAACGGCTCGGTTAACCGCAGCCCCCACGGGCGGGCGTCGGTCGAGCTAGTGTTTGACAACCCCCATCACCGAGTGCCCGGCGAGTTTGGCCGCTTTACCGAGATCTCGGTGCGCCGTGAAGTGCTGCGCGACGGCTCCAACCACTACCTTATCAATGGCCAAAAGTGCCGCCGCAAGGATGTCACCGACCTGTTTCTGGGCACCGGCCTTGGCCCCCGCAGCTACGCCATCATCGAGCAGGGCACCGTCAGTCGGCTGGTGGAGTCGCGCCCGGCTGACCTCAAGCTGTTTATGGAGGAGGCGGCTGGCGTCTCCCGCTACAAGGAGCGGCGCCGCGAGACCGAACAGCGTATTCGCCACACCCAAGAGAACCTCGAACGCCTTGGCGATATTCGCGGCGAGCTCGGGGCTCGCCTGGTTCATCTCAAGGCGCAGGCTGAAACGGCCGAACGCTACACACAGCTCAAGGGGCGATCGCGTGCCGCCCGTGCCGAGCTGATTGGCTCTGAGCTGTGGGCGCTAGAGACTCGGCTTGCGGCCGCCAAGGATGAGTTGGCCGAAGCGGAGCAGGCGTTGGCGGCACTCGATGCCAAACGCAGTGCTAACGAGGGGCGTCATGTCACCCTGTCGGTGGCACGGCAAGAGGCGCAAGCGGAGCAAGCCAGTCGTCAGCAGCAGATTTTTCTGGGGGGGCAAGCCATCGCCCGTCTTGAGCAGCAGCAGTTGCACCAGCATGAGCTCGGCCGAGATTGGCAAGCGCGGCGTCACGCTCTGACAGAGCGGATTGCCAGCCGTCAGGCCCAGGTAAGTAGCCACCAGACGCAGCTGAATGAGCGGGAGCTGGCCTGCGAGCTGGACAGTGCTCGGCTTGAGCAGTGCGAGCAGTGGCTCAGCGAACAGCAGGAGGCGCGGCTGCACGCCAGTGCCCAGCTCGAACGCGCGCGTGCCAGCCAGCAACAGTGGCAGCAACAAGTAGGGCAGGCGCAAGGGCGCTTGAACCAGACCCGCACCGAGCTCAATGGGCTGCAAGAGTTGCAGGCTAAACCCCGGCTCACCCGCCTTAAGCTGGAAGATGAACAAGCTGAGCCCCCAAGCGATGACGCTGACACCCTGCAGCCGACCCTCGATGCGCTGGCCGCAGCGCTGGCGCAGCAGCGCAGCGATGAGGAGCGGCTGGCCGCGCAAGTGGCAAAGGCCAGTGCGGACCATGAGCAGGCCAAACAGGCTCACAACCAGCAGCAGGGGCTGCTGCGCGAGATCGAGGCACGGCTGGCGACCTTAAGCCAAATCCTTGGCGAGCAGATAGTGGGCGCTACCTTGGCCGACCGCCTGCAGGTGGCGCCGGCGTGGGCCAGCGCCTTGGACAAAGTGCTGGGCCG
>NZ_PGGC01000088.1 GCF_002795305.1 Aeromonas cavernicola | reverse complement strand
GCTCTCCGCCGAAATCAATCCCTGTTCTTTTCCGGTGATGGTCATGTAGGCATGGTTGGCCATGTTCTTATTTCCTATCTGCTTAGTGAAGCCATCATTGTGCCACAGGCAGCAGACGGGGCCACGATAGCCCCGTCACTGGATACGTGATTTCAGGCTTTTCTGACACCCATAAGGGAGAGGGAAGATTGCACCAGCAGGCGCCAAAAACCGCTGCGTCTAATCGTCATTATGTTGAATTAGGTCGGTGAGCAACCCCATATAACAAAACGGCCAGCTTGATTAGCTGGCCGCAGGATCCATTGAATGGTCAGACGTTAAAACCGATGTGCCTCCCTGTTGGAAGTTCAACATCCACACGTAGCTTACCGCCCATCGCCTCCACGTAACGTTTCATTGTGGATAGTTTGATATCACTGCCTCGCTTCTCCATCGCTACTACTGCTGGTTGGCTGATACCCAAAGCCGAAGCCAACTCCTCTTGTGACATCTCCAACTCTTCACGCAACGCTTGAAGATGTACTTCCAACAGCAGCTCGTTGGCCATCTCTTGGATCCTTTTCTGCCCCTCCACCGAGCGGGAGGCCAGCATCTCATTCAGCGTTCTTCCCATTATCTAATCTCCAACTCAGTTAAGTGTTTGGCATATTCAGCCTCAGCGATCGGCAACATCTCTTTGTAAAACCGCTTATCGTTGCCGCCTTTGTTACCAGCACACAGTACTATCGCGTGGCGCAATGGATCGAAAACGAAGAAAGCCCGCAGTGGCTCACCTAAATGCTGAACTCTCAACTCTTTTAGATTCGTAAAGCGTGACCCTTTGATGGTATCAACCAATGGGCGCCCCACCGATGGACCTCCTTGCGCCAAGGCAAGCAACCCAGCTAGGACTTTCTCCTGAGCGCCATCATCTTGCGCATCAAACCACCTATCAAACACGTCGGTCGTTTTTACCGTCCACATAACACACCAATTATAATCTTTAGGTTATATTATGTTGTATATCATGAAAGCTAACAAGCGGTCTTAATCATCGGCTAGTGACGCTGAAATTGGCGGCGTCCACGTCGAAACGACTGACGCCGATCTGTTGCAGGTAAAGCACCAAGGTATCGAGTTTACGAAACACCCTGAGCTGCTTACTACGCTGGGCGGCGAGGGCGCGTTCGGCGAGGCCGTAGCGGACCAGTAGGGTCCAACCACCTGGCTGGCCCACAGCGACCACAACACGGACAGCGCCGGACGCCACCAGTTGGACAAGGGTGGGATGAGTGATGGGTGATGGTTTGCATAGGGACACTCAGGGACAAGGGACAGTGCGGCGCAGGATGAGAGATAACGCACGGCAAGACAAGCTAGTTTGCAGGGTGGCGGGCAGCAAAAAGGGGCTTGGATTTACCATAAGCCCCCCTTATACGCACAAACAATATTGGCATTGCTTTTGATTGAATTAACTATATCCTCATCCTTCGGTAAGGCTATTTTTTACATTCGTTTTCTTAACCTTTAATACCAATCGAGGTAAGGACAATATGAAATATTGGAATGAACTTGATAGCACGGGTTTGTTTAATAGAATTTTTACCGAACCAATATCCATATCAGTTATTGATTTAATATCAATAAACTTAGATTTATACAAGTCTATCATCACCATACACTTTGATTTATCAGACACCTCGTGCGACATGTTTTTTAAACAGCTAGTCAGAAATAACACTTGTAGGTGCACCGTCACTTGCAACCAGGTTGCATCCATAATCATCGGTGGAATACCAACAAAAAACGTTGCCAACATCAATATTAAAAACAATGAGTACAATAAATTAGTGAGTGTGGATGGTGGGGTATTTGACATTAATTTTGCATGTTCTGATATAAAACTAATGGAACCATCTTTGTATACCAAGCATTGATTGTTAATAACAAACTGATTCACATTAAACTTAAAAAAACACTGAATAAAATCGTCATTATGTTTAATAGCCAACTTTGCATAGCAAAACGGCCAACCCGTCAGGATTTGGCCGCCTGTATCGTGTTTTGGGGCGTTTCTACGCCCAAGACATGGCATCTACTGCCTGAAAGTTTACAACGCTTCTGAGGCGGTTTTAGGGCCGGATCATGCAGGGTATCGTTTCAGCTCGTTTTAACGGCCTATCGCGTATTTGTCTCGGTTGCCATCCGAGCGATTTGTTCCCGCCCCGCCCTGCAAATCTGTCTCGGTTTTGTACCGATTCTGTACCACTTTTGTACCGGTTCTGTACCGCTATTCGCTTCGCGATGTTCCAGTACCCCCGAACAGTGCCACCCTTAACGACATAGCCACTCTTCGCGCCGTCATTACCCCTTAAAAACGGTGGTTCACAGCCATACACATTACGCACCAGCAAAGCTGGTGTAACGCATTGAAACAAAAGGGGTGGCTTGTCTTTTTAGTGCGGTTTAAATGGTGGCACAAACGCCATAACAGCATGATCTTAATGCTGTTTTTATGGTTGCACTACCACCAAGAGAGGAACAAATCGCTCGGAACATCGAGCGCGTCCGGCGGATGCCTGCGGGGGCCAATAGGTGAAGTAAAACAGAGTCCATCAGGGTGGAGCCAGTGGCCCCGCCCCAAACAGGGATGCTATTGTGCTGAGCAAGGCTGACATGATGCACAGCCTCTTGGCTTCCCCTCCAAAGCCAAAATGTAAACCACCTCATACCCTCGGTGGTTTTTTTTGGCCTCCACCAACGCCCCAAACATCAATTTGCACTTTTGATTCATCAAAAAAACTCTTTGATACCTCAGTGCTGATCACCTGCAACAACGTGCCGTCAGCACAGACCCCCGATGCCCTATTCGATCCCCGTGTGGCGCTGACAGCGGCTTTTTGCTGTCTGTGTCACACGGGGACACCAAGCGCAGCGCGGTAGGCATTCCCCACCTGCGCAGGGTCGCTTCACCTATCTTGTGTGAAGCTTTCCTGCTGGCCAATGTCGCGC
>NZ_PGGC01000087.1 GCF_002795305.1 Aeromonas cavernicola | reverse complement strand
GCCGAAATCAATCCCTGTTCTTTTCCGGTGATGGTCATGTAGGCATGGTTGGCCATGTTCTTATTTCCTATCTGCTTAGTGAATCCATCATTGTGCCACAGGCAGCAGACGGGGCCAGATAGCCCCGTCACTGGATGCGTGATTTCAGGCTTTTCTGACACCCATGAGGGAGGGGGGAAGATTGCACCAGCAGGGGCCAAAAAACGCTGCGTCTAATCGTCATTATGTTGAATTAGGTCAGTGAGCAACCTCACATAACAAAACGGCCAGCTTGATGAGCTGGCCGCCAGATATATCTCGCACAAGTGCATCACTCTAGTCGCGCTGTCGCGTCCAAATATGCTTGTTCCCGCTCTCGTTTACCGATCGCTACCACGAACACCACTACCCGCTCATCCTGCACTTGGTAAACCAATCGATACCCTACATTTCGCAGTTTGATCTTGTAGCAATCCGGCAAGCCGTGCAGACGATTAGCCTCATTTCTGGGGCGCTCTAGCACCTCTATGAGCTTCTTTTTAAACTGATGGCGGACGGTATCGCCTAGCTTCTTCCACTCCCGCAATGCTCGGGGATCAAACTCTAGCTCAAAGCTCATCCAGTGAAACCCTGATCCCCTTTTGAGGACTGGCTAACCGCTCTCTCACCAAGGCAAGCAATGCGGCTTCATCCTCGGTCACCAACGTCGTCTTAAAGGGCAACTTCTCTTGGGTAGCTACGTACTCCAAGGTTTGTCGTAACAGCTCGGAAGGCGTTACCCCTAACTTGTCTAATACCGCATAAGAACGAGCCTTCAGCTCATCATCAATGCGTAGATTAATCGTCCCCATGATCACACCAATGTAAATACAAACGTAATTACATTCTATGCTTGCACGACCCCGTGGGCAACTCGTTACCGCTATCTGGCCAGCCCGCTGAAATTGGCGGCATCGATCTCAAAGCGGCTAACGCCGATCGCCTGCAGATAGAGCACTAGGGTATCGAGTTTGCGAAACACCCTGAGCTGCTTGCTACGCTGGGCGGCGAGGGCGCGTTCAGCGAGGCCGTAGCGGATCAGCAGGGTCCAGCCACCTGGCTGGCCGACGGCGACCACGACACGGACAGCGCCGGAGGCCACCAGTTGGACCAGGGTGGGATGAGTGATGGTTTGCATAGGGAACTCAGGGACAAGGGACGGTGCGGCGCAGGATGGGAGATAACGCGCGGCAAGACAAGCCACTTTGCAGGGTGGTGGGCAACAAAAAAGGCGTCCGATTTAACGTAACGCCCCCTTATACGCATTTAACGTATGGTCACCATTGGAAACCAACATTAGAGCCCACATCTCTATTTTGAGAGGGGCGTCCTCTTAAATATTCAAAGGACACATACTTATGGCTCTTAAACCAGGTCCAAAACCAATCGCTAAGTCAACAGGGCAACCAGATCAGCGTCGCCGTGACAATAAAGATACACCTGGGAATACTCCATCGCTAAAACCGAGCAAATCCACAAAGAAGTGAGAAAACACCGTAGAGACCGCGTAAAATTGGGGCCACTGGCCCCACCTACACAGCCAGCGATCACTAGGTAAGATCTTTGACTGTTTGAGTGGAACCATTAGCCTGAACTGATTCAATCCCGTTTTGCGCAGCCTGCTTGGTTTTATACATCTCACTTGTGGCAATCACTTCATGATTAGCCGCTTTGAGCACAAAGTAGTAAGGCTGCGTTGTATCTGTAGTGCTTTTCTTAAGTTCGTAATAACCCTGAGCCATTTTATTTCTCCTTAGTGACAGTGATATGGCTTAGTGCCAGCATGGCACCCATTCGAATCAGTACCACCAGAATGGGCTTGAACAACACCAGCAGCCAAAAGAGAAACAAAAACCATAGCAATGAGCTTTTTCATAAAACCGTCCATCTTATTGATTAAAAAGTCAAAATTTTGTCTTTATAGTGCAGAGCTCAAAATAACAGCAAGCGCCATTCAAGTACAATCTGTAAGGTTTTATGGCAATATGTAATGAGTGCTAAGAATTGCTAATACGGCTAAGAGCGGTGTACTTAATCGTCATTATGTTTAATGGCCAACTTTGCATAGCAAAACGGTCAGCCCGTCAGGATTTGGCCGCCTGTATCGCGTTTTGGGGCGTTTCCACACCCAAGACGGGGCATTTACTGCCTGAAAGTTTGCAACGCTTCTGAGGCGGTTTTAGGGGGCTTTCCCGCAGCATCCCATTTCACCCTCACTTTGCTAGCAAAGGCCTATTTGTCTATATTTCATCGCCCATCTAGCCGAACCCAAACAGTTCAGCCGACTGGATAGGCAAAGGTGGGGCCACTGGCCCCACCCCAAAAAGGGATGCTATTGTGCCGAACAAGGCTGACATGATGCACAGCCTCTTGGCTTCCCCTCCAAAGCCAAAATGTAAACCACCTCCAATCAGGTTAATGCCAGTCAGTTAAGCCTGACTGGCATTGTTTTTATTGGCTTTTTGCACCGCATACTTTTGTGGTCTTGCCTTCACACTGCGGGGATAACTCCGCTCCCTTCGCTCCGGTAATACAAACTGCCCCGCCTGCTTATCCAGCTCCGCCACCCGCTTCGGGATACTCCCCGGTGACAGGTACGGCATGCAGCTCAGTTCATGGATGAGATAGACCGACGCCATGTGAAAACTCAGCTGGCTCGCCGTGTATCCCTTCAGACCTGTCTCTTATACACATC
>NZ_PGGC01000086.1 GCF_002795305.1 Aeromonas cavernicola | reverse complement strand
GTGGGGCGCAGCATCACGATAAGATCGACATGGGGGGCATCGAAGCCGGTGGTGAGTACCGCTACGTTGACCAGAAACTTGATGGTCCGCGCCTTGAAGGCGCTGATAAGGGCATCGCGCTCCGGCCCCGGTGTTTCGCCGGTAATAAGGGCTGCCTGCTGGCCTCTGGCACCAAGCAGGCCGTGGATTTCACGGGCGTGTTCGACGGTGGCGGCGAAGATCATGACCCCCTGCCGGTCGGCAGCATACTCCAGTACTTGACTGATGATATGGGGGGTAACCCGCTCTTGGCGTTTGAGCTCGCTATTGAGATCTGCCCCGCTGAACAGGCCGTTCTCCCGCGCCACCAGCTTGCTGAAGTCGTAGTGAACGATGGGGGCATCCACCATGCGCGGCGGCGTCAGGTAGCCGTGTTTGACCATAAAACGCAAGGGCAGCTCGAACACACAGTCACCAAACAGCCGCTCACCGTGGCTTTTGACCATACCGTGGTAGTGACGCCGATAGATCCACCCTAGTCCGAGCCGATAGGGGGTGGCGGTGAGGCCGAGGATCTTGAGCGCCGGATTGGCGGCCTTGAGGTGGTCTAACACCTGATGGTACTGGCTGTCGTCATCGAGCGAGACCCGATGACACTCGTCGATGATCAGCAGCGAAAACGCCCCGTCGAAGGCAGCCAGATTACGGGCCACCGATTGCACCGAGCCGAACACCACCTGAGCGCTTGCCTCCTTGCGATCCAGCCCGGCGGCGAAGATGTCGGCCTTGAGCCCCCATGCCTCGTACTTGCCGTGGTTCTGCTCCACCAGCTCCTTGACGTGGGCCAGCACCAACACCCGACCGCGCGCTTTGCGGGCCAGCTCGGCGATCACCAGACTCTTGCCCGCCCCAGTGGGCAGCACCACCACCGCGGGATCTGGGTGCTGGCGAAAATGGTTGATCACGGCGTTAACGGCGTCGGTTTGATAGGGTCTGAGAACGAACATGCTGGCTTGGTATGATAAAACGAAGCGCCATTATAGGGAGCTGGCGGATAAAAAGCAGCGCAAGACGCTGGAAACAACAGGGCCAGCCTTCTGGCTGGCCCTGCTTGCTCAGACGCTACGCTTAGCTGGTGAGATCGTCGAAGAAGCGTTTTACCCCTTCGAAGAAACCTTCTGATTTAGGCTTGTGGGTCTTGGCGGCAGCGCCGCTAAATGACTCATCTAACTGACGCAACAGCTCTTTTTGTGCTTCGGTGAGGTTAACCGGGGTTTCGATCACCACCTTGCACATCAGATCGCCGACTTGACCGGAACGCACCGATTTGACGCCTTTGGCCCGCATCCGGAACATCTTGCCGGTCTGGGTTTCAGGGGTCACTTTGAGCTTGACCCGGCCATCGAGGGTCGGCACTTCAATCTCGCCGCCCAAGGCAGCGGCGGTGAAGCTGATGGGGACTTCGCAGTAGAGGTTATTGCCATCACGCACGAAGATATCGTGCGCTTTGATGTGCATCTCGACGTAGAGATCCCCTGCAGGTGCCCCCGCTTCGCCCGCTTCCCCTTCGCCGGAGAGGCGGATCCGATCGCCAGTATCGACTCCAGCGGGAATTTTCACTGACAGGGTCTTAGTGCGTTGGTAACGGCCATCACCGTGACACTTACGGCACGGATCTTTGATGATCTTGCCGCGACCGTGACAGTGCGGGCACGCTTGCTGCACAGCGAAAAAGCCCTGACGCATCTGCACTTGGCCGGAGCCATGGCAAGTTGGGCAGGTTTGGGCTGTGCTGCCGGTGTGGGCGCCGGAGCCGTTACAGACTTCACAGTGCACCAAGGTCGGCACTTTGATCTCTTTGGAGGCGCCACGGACCGCCTCTTCCAAGGTCAGCTCCATGGTGTAACGCAGATCCGAGCCACGGGCCGGACCACGGCGACCGCCGCCGCGGCCACCGAAAATATCGCCAAATACATCACCGAAGATGTCGCCAAAATCGGCGCCACCACCAAAGCCACCTTGGCCACCGCCTTGGCTTGGGTCAACCCCAGCATGGCCGTACTGATCGTAGCGGGCACGCAGATTGGCATCGGTCAGGACCTCGTAGGCCTCCTTGACCTCTTTAAACTTCTCTTCGGATGCGGCATCACCCTGATTACGATCCGGGTGATATTTCATGGCCAGACGTTTGTACGCCTTCTTGATCTCGCGCTCGTCGGCTCCTTTCGATAACCCGAGCACTTCATAGAAATCGCGCTTCGACATACTAATCCTGTTGCATTATCAGCAGTTATGCAGACGGGCGTTGGTCACCCAACGCCCGTAAATTCATTGACGAATCTGCTCACACTCTTACTACGAAGCCGTGATCAAGGCTCATGTGCAGCTCGCTTGTTTGTAACCAAGAGTGCTCATGTATTCACATACACTCCGGTTCTTGCGCTGCTCTTTACCTTGCTGACGGCCTCTCGCGACAGACCGTGAACAGATTCTGAGCAGATGGGCGAAGCCTGCTTCGCCCATCTGGGTCGGGCTTACTTCTTGTCGTCTTTCACTTCTTCAAACTCGGCGTCGACCACGTCATCGTCAGCCTTGGTTGAAGAGGAGGACTGACCGGCATCAGCACCTGCAGCGCCTTGGGCCTGAGCTTGCTGCTGGGCAATTTCCATCAGCTTCTGGGAAGCTTCCATCAGCGCTTGTTGTTTCGCATCAATGGCCGCTTTGTCATCCCCTTTGATCACTGCTTCCAGCTCGCTCAGCGCGGTCTCGATCTTGCTCTTGTCGTCGGCAGGCAGCGCTTCACCGGCTTCGGTCACTTGTTTACGTACCGAGTGGACCAGACCGTCAGCTTGGTTACGGGCTTGTACCAACTCTTCGAACTTCTTGTCCTCGGCCGCGTTGGCTTCGGCTTCACGCACCATGCGTTCGATCTCCTCATCAGAGAGACCAGAAGAGGCTTGAATCGTGATCTTTTGCTCTTTGTTGGTCTCTTTGTCTTTGGCGGAGACGTGCAGGATACCGTTCGCGTCGATGTCGAAGGTCACTTCGATCTGTGGCAGGCCGCGCGGTGCCGGACGGATGCCTTCTAGGTTGAACTGGCCCAGTGATTTGTTGTCGCTGGCGCGCTTGCGCTCACCCTGCAGCACGTGAATGGTCACGGCAGACTGGTTGTCTTCGGCAGTGGAGAACACTTGGGACTTTTTGGTCGGGATAGTGGTGTTCTTCTCGATCAGCGCCGTCATCACGCTACCCATGGTTTCGATACCCAGGGAGAGCGGGGTGACGTCCAGCAGCAGTACGTCGGTCTTCTCACCAGACAGCACGGCGCCCTGAATGGCAGCACCCATGGCCACGGCTTCGTCTGGGTTAACGTCTTTGCGCGGCTCTTTGCCAAAGAACTCGGCCACGGTCTTCTGTACCAGTGGCATACGGGTCTGACCACCCACCAGGATCACGTCGTCGATCTCGCCGACTGCCAGACCTGAGTCTTTCAGAGCGGTACGAACTGGCTCCAGAGAGTCCTTCACCATGTCTTCCACCAAGGACTCCAGCTTAGCGCGGGTCACCTTGATGTTCATGTGCTTAGGGCCAGTGGCATCGGCAGTGATGTACGGCAGGTTGACGTCGGTCTGCTGGGCAGAAGAGAGCTCGATCTTGGCTTTCTCGGCGGCATCTTTCAGACGCTGCAGAGCCAGCTGGTCGTTACGCAGATCGATGCCCTGCTCACGCTTGAACTCGTCGACCAGATAGTTGATGACGCGGTTATCGAAGTCCTCACCACCCAGATGGGTGTTACCGTTGGTCGCCAGTACTTCGAAGGTGGTCTCGCCTTCGACTTCGTCGATCTCGATGATGGAGATATCGAACGTACCGCCACCCAGGTCATAGACGGCAACCTTGCGCTCGCCCTTGACCTTGTTGACGCCGTAAGCAAATGCTGCGGCAGTCGGTTCGTTGATGATCCGTTTTACATCCAGACCCGCGATGCGACCGGCATCTTTGGTCGCCTGACGCTGGGCATCGTTGAAGTAGGCCGGCACTGTGATAACGGCTTCGGTCACCGGCTCGCCCAGGTAATCCTCGGCGGTCTTCTTCATCTTCTTCAGCACTTCGGCAGAGATCTGCGGCGGTGCCATTTTCTTGCCCTTCACTTCAACCCAGGCGTCGCCGTTGTCCGCTTTGGCGATGGCATACGGCATGATCTTCAGGTCACGCTGTACTTCTTCATCTTCAAACCGACGACCGATCAGACGCTTGATGGCGAACAGGGTGTTTTTCGGGTTGGTGATGGCCTGACGCTTAGCCGGCTGACCCACCAAGATCTCGCCATCATCGGCATAGGCAATGATGGACGGAGTAGTACGATCGCCTTCTGCGTTCTCGATCACGCGAGCGGTGTCGCCATCCAGAATAGCGACGCAGGAGTTGGTAGTACCCAGGTCAATACCGATGATTTTACCCATTTGACGAATCTCCAAATACTTTGAAATAAACTGGCGAGCAACTCGCCTTAATGCGTTAACGGCTAGGTGGGGCCTGCCAGATTGGCTTTCAAGCTCCCGGCATCAATTTTTTGTGCCGCCGCGGCCTTACCCCCTATATGGGGTCGTAGGATAGCGCTTCAAGCCCTTACCCTAAAAAACCCCCGCGTTGTCATGGCGCAGCGCTGAGCGCAGCCATGTCACCTCAGAGGGGGATGCGGATAAACAAAAAGCCCGCCATGGGGCGGGCTCCGTCACCCTGTGGCCACTTAATCGACGGCTTTAGCAACCATGACCATGGCTGGACGGATAACCCGACCATTTAGCTCATAGCCTTTTTGCATCACGGCAATGACGGTGTTCGGTGCCACGTCGGCACTGGGGATCATGCTCATCGCTTGGTGGGCATTCGGGTCAAATGGCTGGTTGGTGGGGTCGAGCGCCAGCAAACCGAATTTGGCGACACTGCTCTGCATCGATTTCAGGGTCAATTCGACCCCTTCGATCATCGGCTTGAGGGCCTCACTCTCTTTATCAGCCAGCTCGATAGCACGCTCCAGATTGTCTAGCACCGGCAGCAGTTCGCCGGCGAACTTCTCCAGCGCAAACTTGTGGGCTTTCTCCACATCTTGTGCCGCTCGGCGGCGCAGATTTTCCATCTCGGCAACGGCGCGAATGGCCCGTTCACGCTCTTCGACTGCGCCCTGTTGGGCTGCGGCTAACTGCGCTTCCAGTTCGATAATACGGGCCTGCTCGGCTGTCACTTCACTGTTGACATCGGTCGGCTCGATTGGCTGGGGGTCAACTTGCTCCATCGTTTCAACCTTTTGCTCTTCGTGGTTCATGACATCTCCAATTTCAGGGTTACTAATGTGGGGCAGTGAGCGTGCGCTGAGCCACACAAGCTCACTAGCCCGCTCTGTTGGCGCTATTATGGGGACGGTGTCTTGGCTTTCAAGGGCTGTGGCAGGAATGACTTGTGCCAAACCGTGATTTATGTGCGGTATCGCTCACTCTGGTGATGACGGTGCCGCCTGCTCATGGCGGGGCGACACAATCCGGCTAAAGCGCGGTATACTCCCCCGCACTACTTCACCCAGCTCCGACAGACTATGGACTCTCCCTTCAAAACCATCGCCCTGATTGGCAAACCCCATCATGAAGGGGCGAATCAAACCCTCACCGGGTTGTACCACTACCTGATTAGCCGTGGCTTTCGGGTGCTGGTCGAGAGCCGAGTCGCCGAAACGTTGGGAATAACCGACGACAACGTGATGGACCTCGTGCAGCTGGGTCAGCAGGCGGATCTCGCTATTGTGGTGGGGGGGGATGGCAATATGTTGGGGGCGGCACGGGTGCTGTCGCGCTTTGCTGTGGCGGTGATCGGGGTTAACCGAGGCAACTTGGGTTTTTTGACTGATCTCTCGCCGCAAGATTATTTGTTGCCACTGGAGCAGGTGCTCAGTGGCCACTACAAGAGTGAACATCGCTTTTTGCTGGAGGCGGCGGTCTATCGCCAAGGTGAGCGTAAAGCAAGCAATCTGGCGGTGAACGAGGCGGTGCTGCATCCGGGCAAGATCGCCCACATGATCGAGTTTGAGGTCTATATCGATGGCAGCTTTATGTATAGCCAGCGCTCGGACGGTATCATAGTGGCCACTCCCACCGGCTCTACTGCCTATTCTCTCTCGGCCGGTGGAGCCATCCTCACCCCCAAACTCAATGCCATTACCTTGGTGCCTATGTTTCCCCATACCCTCAGCAGTCGTCCCATCGTGCTTGATGCCGACAGTGAAGTGCGGCTGCTGGTCTCGCCAGACAATCAGGACGATGCCATGCAGGTGAGTTGTGACGGTCAGGTGACCCTGGCGGTGCAGCCGGGGGACGAAATCCTCATCAAGAAGAGTCAGCATCAGCTTCATCTGGTTCACCCGCTCGATTACAGCTACTTCCATGTGCTGCGTAACAAACTTGGTTGGGGCAGCAAACTCTTTTAACGACGGGCTCTGCCGGCCGTAGACAGGGCGTCATGGTGCCCTGCTCTTGCGCCAATTTTTTCCCACTGCACTGCCAGTGCGCCACGTCTGCGGACGTGCGTGCGCGATCCTGTTCAGCTAAAAAGAGAGGTCGCCACTTTACTGTATATAAAGCCAGTATATACTGGTGTTATATACAGTAATGTTGGCCTACACAGGATAAGACCATGCTGACCCAACTGACCGTCAACAACTTCGCTATCGTCAAATTTCTTGAGCTTGATCTGCAATCTGGGATGACCTGCATCACCGGTGAGACCGGCGCGGGTAAATCCATCGCGATCGATGCGTTAGGTCTTTGTCTGGGGGAGCGAGCCGATGCCAGCATGGTGCGCCCAGCAAGTGACAAAAGTGAGGTCAGTGCCCGTTTTCAGCTCGATGCCAACCCCATGGCGCGGGCTTGGTTGGCCACTAATGAGCTGGAGGATGCGGGGGAGTGTATCGTCAGACGGGTCATCTCTGCCGAGGGCCGCTCACGCAGTTATATCAATGGCGTGCCAGTACCGCTTAGCCAGCTAAAAGGCCTGGGCCAGCTACTAGTCAATATTCACGGTCAACACGCCCACCAAATGCTGCTCAAACCTGACTACCAGTTAACGCTGCTCGATGGTTACGCCGGCCACCATTTGCTGCTGAGTGAGGTGCGCCAGCACTATCAACAGTGGCGCCAGTTGCACAACGAGCTTAATCGGCTCAAAGCCGAGCAGCAGCAGCGGGAGGCCCGTCGCCAGCTGATTGAATATCAGGTGCAGGAGCTGGATGAATTTGCCCTGCAACTGGGGGAGTTTGAACAGATAGAAGAGGAACACCAGCGTCTGGCCAATGGTACTGAGTTGGTGCAGGAGTGTGGTTTTTGCCTTGATTTACTCTATGACAACGAAGAGACCACCATCGCTGGTTTACTGCAAACCGCGGTGGATCGCGCCGAGGGGCTGGTGGGCATGGATGGTCGATTGGGCAATGTGCTCGGCATGCTTAACGAGGCTTTGATCAGCGTCCAAGAGAGCCATAGTGAGCTACGCAGCTATCTCGATCAGCTGGAGCTTGAGCCTGAGCGCTTTAACGAACTAGAAGAGCGGCTCTCCAAAGCCATCACGCTGGCCCGCAAACACCACGTTAAACCGGCGGAGTTGGCGGTGCATCACCAAACCCTCGCGATAGATCTGGCACGGCTGAACGCTGATGAAGAGCGGCTAGAAGGCATAGAAGAAGAGCTGGCGGCGGCGCGGCAAGCCTTTATTCAGGCCGCTGAAGTCCTGAGCCAAAGTCGCCAGCGTTATGCTGATGAACTCGCGACTCACGTGACGGCCAGTATCCACGAGCTGGCGATGCCGGATGGCCGCTTCGCCATTGAGGTGAGGCCCGATGCCCAGAGTAGCCTCTCGCCCCTGGGTATCGATCGGGTGGAGTTCATGGTTACCACCAACCCTGGCCAGCCTATTCAGCCGCTCGGCAAAGTGGCCTCCGGCGGTGAGTTGTCGCGGATCAGTTTGGCCATCGTGGTGATCTGTGCCCGTAAAGTCGCCACCCCTACCTTGATTTTCGATGAAGTGGATGTGGGGATCAGCGGTCCGACCGCTGCGGTGGTGGGGCGTTTGCTGCGCCAGCTTGGTGAGTCGACTCAAGTGCTGGTGGTCACTCATCTGCCCCAAGTCGCCGGCAATGGTCACCAGCACATGGTGGTGAGTAAACACACCGACGGTAAAACCACTGAGACATGTATGAAGCCTCTTGGTGAAGAAGCCAGGCTCAATGAACTGGCCCGTTTGTTGGGCGGGGATCAGATTACTGATAACACCCTCGCCAATGCCCGTGAATTGCTGCGGCGCTGACAGACCGATCTCTGCGATATGATGCGATGCGACCAGCCCCGCGATCACCGTTGCCAACAACATCAGGGGGCAACAGCATGAGCAACCGCAGAGGTGCCCCTGTGTGTCGGCAAGGCTAGTGCGTCGCAAATAGCGGTGAGATACTGCCCCATCTTGGTATTGGTGAGACCCATTTATGATTCATGTATTCGGCCATAAACATCCCGACAGTGACAGCATCTGTAGCGCCCTGGTGATTGCCGATTGGCTTAATGGCCAAGGCAGCGAGGCGACCCCATGGCGGCTGGGTGAATTGCGTACTGAGACTCAGTTTATCTTGGCACAGGCGGGTGCCGATGAGCCTGCTCTGCTGACCCATGCGTTGGAGGGGGAGCAGGTATGGTTAGTGGATTTCAGCGATCTCGAACAGGGCCCTGCCGATCTCTCCCATGCTAAGGTCATCGGCTTGGTGGATCATCACCGCCTCGGCAGCTTGGTCACCGATGAGCCGCTCGATGCTTGGATAAGGGCCGTTGGTTCGAGCTGCACCATTGCCTATGAGCTGCTGAGCCAACAAGGGCCCGTCACCCGCCGCCAAGCACGACTGATGTTAGGTGCCATCATGAGCGACACCCTTTGCCTTACGTCACCAACCACTACGGCGCAGGACATCCTCACCTGTGAGCGATTGGCACCGTTGGCTGAAGTGTCGCTGGCCGAGTTTGGTCAGCAAGTGCTGATGGCGAAAACCGATCTGGGTGGCCTGACCCCAGCCATGCTGCTGCGCCAAGATGAAAAGGCATTTCAGGCTGAGGGGCTGAATTTCATCATCAGCCAGATAGAAGTGGGCAGTGAACAGCAAGTGGCTGAGCTGCTCCCTGCCTTGTTAGCTGACATGGCACGGCGCTGCGAAGAGGAGAGGCTAGATTTTTTCGCGCTGATGGTAACGGACCTTAGCGCTGTAGCGAGCCGCCTCTATTTTACCCCCCATGAAAAGCTACCGGTCGAGCCATGTAGCTTGCCCGGGGTGGTTAGCCGCAAAAAGCAGGGCTTGCCTTGGGTCATATCACGATTGGCCAAGGTGTGAGCTCGGGGGGCCCTCTATCTCAGGGCCTGTTGACATGCTCTCTCTTGTTAGAGCCTATTCCAGTAGGCGTCATTAGCGCGGTCAGTGTGGTGACGCATCGTGCGGGTGTTGAGCACGACGCCGGACCAACGTAGCAAATGAAATAGCCCTCATGGGATAGGCCCTCAGCCTTTCTATCTTGTGGTGCTAGCTGCCTCGTATTGTTCAAGCCCTGCGCCGAGCTAGTGCTGGGCTGGGGCAGCGCGTGTGCTGTCTGCCCTGCCTCCCAACAATTGATAAATAACACCATAACTTTTCTTACACATTTGCGGTTGTACTGGGCTGCGGCCTTGCGCCACGATAACGCGGGTGTTGTGTGTCCCGTTTTGATTCCATTCAGGTGATTGATGAAAATAGCCTCTAAAAAAAGTGCCCTGATCCTGTCGGCAATGGCGGGGGCTGCGTTGATCGGTTGGCTGCTGTGGCCCAGTGCGCCCCCACAAGCGTTGCTGACCGCAGCGGTGACCCGAGAAGATATTACGCAGACGGTGCTGGCCAGTGGCGCCCTACAAGCCATTGAACAGGTGGATGTGGGGGCTCAAGTCTCGGGCCAGGTGACTCGGCTGGCGGTCGAGGTCGGAGACATTGTCAAAAAAGGGGAGCTATTGGCTGAGATTGATCCCCTGCTTGCGCAAAGCAATCTGAAAACAGCTGAGGCGGAGTTAGCCAGTAACCGTGCCCAGCACAAAATCAAGCAGGCTCAGCTTAAACAAAATAGGCTCGCGTGGCAGCGCCAATTGCAGATGTTCAAACAGGATGCCAGCTCCCGCGCTGAGCTAGAACGAGCAGAAGCTGAGTTAGCTGTCACTCGCGCTGAGTTGCAAAATAGTCAGGCCAATATCGACAGCGCAGTGATCCGAGTCGAGCGGGCGCAGACCGAGCTGGGTTATACCAAGATCGTGGCCCCGATGGACGGCACTGTGATCGCCATCGTGACCCGACAAGGGCAAACGCTGGCGGCAAGTCAGACGGTGCCCACGCTGCTCAAGCTAGCAGATCTCGATACCATGACGGTCAAGGCGCAGATCTCTGAGGCCGATGTGGGCAAGGTCAAGGCTGGGATGCCGGTCTACTTCACCCTACTTGGTGACCCAGATACCCGTTATCAGGGCACGCTGCGAGCCGTGGAGCTGGCCCCTACCAACATCAATGATCAGAGTGCGGAGAGTAGCAGCACCAGCAATGCGGCGGTTTACTACTACGGCTTGTTTGAGGTGGCCAATCCTAACCACGCGTTGCGGGTGGCCATGACGGCGCAGGTGACGGTCGTGCTTGGTGAACGCAAGCAGGTACTCACGGTGCCACAAACTGCGCTGGGCAAGCAGCTTGGGGATAATGAGTACGAGGTCACCTTGGTTACCGATGGCGATCAGACCGAGGTCCGTCCCATCAAGACGGGGATGAAGGATGCGATCCGAATTGAAGTGGTGAGTGGGCTGGCAGAGCACGACCAGATCCAGCTCAACCACGACGCATCGATCGTCATTGATGATGAGGAGACGCTGTTGTGAGTGAGCCCTTGACCTCAGCTCCGTTGATCCAGTTAAAAGGGGTGACACGGTGTTATCAGAGCGGCGATCAGGCGGTCACCGTCCTTCATCCGCTGGATCTCACCATCGAAGCGGGAGAGATGATCGCCATTGTCGGCGCCTCTGGTTCTGGCAAATCCACCTTGATGAATGTGCTGGGGTGTCTGGATCATCCCAGCGGCGGCCAGTACCTGTTCCGTGGCCAAGATACGGCGACGTTAGATGCCCTAGCGCTTGCCCGGCTGCGTTGCCACCACTTTGGCTTTATCTTTCAGCGTTACCACTTGTTACCCCATCTTGATGCTGCCGCCAACGTAGAGATCCCTGCCGTCTATGCCGGTACCTATCGCTCTGATCGTCAGGCGCGAGCGAGTCAGTTACTAGGAAGGCTAGGGCTGGCAGATCGCAGCCACCATACCCCGAGCCAGCTCTCTGGCGGGCAGCAACAGCGAGTCAGTATTGCTCGGGCGTTAGCCAACGGCGGCGAAGTGATCCTCGCCGATGAGCCGACGGGGGCGCTCGATAGCCAGAGTGGTAAAGAGGTGATGGCCATTCTAAAAGAGCTGCACGCTCAGGGACACACCATCATTTTGGTCACCCATGACATGAACGTGGCCAGCCATGCCCAGCGGATCATCACTCTCAAAGATGGTCGGGTAGAGCAAGATAGCGGCCAGTCGGTGGCTCTCCCCCGTCTTGCGCAGGTGCCGGTTCGGGCCCAAGGTGTGACCGGTCACGACTGGGATCGCTATCGGGAGGCCGCACGAATGGCACTGCATGCCATGTTGGCTCACCGGATGCGGACTTTCCTCACCATGCTAGGGATCATCATCGGGATTGCCGCTGTGGTCAGCGTGGTGGCGCTCGGTCAGGGGGCGCGTAACAAAGTGATCGCGCAGATTAATGCGATGGGTACCAACACCATTGAAATTTTCCCGGGCAAAGGGTGGGGCGATGAAAACATGGCCAAGATCCAAACCCTCAATAAGGGGGATTTGGATGCACTGCTCGGTCAGCCGTACCTCGTCGGCGCGAGCCCCGAAATTGCTAGTGGGAGCCAGCTGCGTTATCGCAACAAAACCAGTAATGGCAGTGTGACGGGGGTTAGCAGTGATTACTTCCAAGTCAAAGGGATGACCTTGGTCAGTGGCCGCCTGCTGGCATCGCACGATATTCAGCAACAGGCGGCTGTCGCGGTGGTTGACCAAAAACGCATCGCCAGTCTGCTTGGTCAGGATGATCCGATCGGTAAAGTGGTGCTGGTGGGAACGCTACCAGTGCGCATTGTCGGGGTGGTTGCGCAGGAGACGGGGTTTGGTCCTGCTGGCCAATCCGTCAATGTCTGGTTGCCCTATAGCGCGGTGATGAGCCGCCTCATCTCGCAGCATCACTTTAGTCAGATCACCATCCGAGTGAAGGATGGGGTACCGTCCGCGTTGGCGGAACAAGCGGTGACGGCACTGTTAACTAAACGCCACGGAGTGAAGGATTTTTTTACCTTCAGCAGCGATAGCATCATCAAGTCGGTGGAGAAAACCACTGCAACCATGACGTTAATGGTCTCGGCCATTGCGGTGATTTCGCTGATCGTCGGTGGGGTCGGGGTGATGAACATCATGCTGGTCTCGGTGGTGGAGCGTACCCGCGAGATCGGTATTCGTATGGCCGTGGGCGCTCGTCAGTCGGATATTTTGCAGCAATTCTTGATAGAGGCGGTGATGGTCAGTCTGCTCGGGGGGCTGTTAGGGGTCGCGCTCTCTTTGGGGATCGGTCTGCTGTTTTCCTTGCTGATCGACAGTTTCAAGATGCAGTTTTCACTCTTTTCGATCCTGATGGCGTTTGGCTGCTCATCACTGATTGGGATCCTGTTTGGCTATTTGCCCGCGCGCAATGCCGCAAGACTTGACCCTGTGGTCGCACTGGCGAGGGAATAACATGCACAAATTATCTTGGTGGGTACTCTGTGTCGCGCTTGGCGGCTGCAGCCAGCCCACACTTTATCAGCGCCAAATATTGACGCTAGCACCCGCATGGCAGCTGGGCAGTGAGCAGCTCGCCGCGGCAGCAGGCCCGTGGTGGCAGGCGTTTGACGACCCCCAGCTCAATCAGTTGGTTGAGGCTGTACTGGCCGCCAATCCCGATATGCGGATTGCCGCCCTTAAGCTCAGGAGTGCCCGCCTAGCGACAGAGCAGGCCGATACTAATCTGACCCCTTCGGTAAATGGCAGCCTCGGCGCCAGTGGCAACAAGGACCTGACAACCGGTAAATCAAGCAGCAGTATGGGGCCCTCTCTGGGTCTCAGTTACGAGCTGGATTTATGGGGCAAGTTGGATGCAGTGCGAGATCAGGCCAGCTGGGAGGCTGCTGCCAGCGAGCAGGATCTCGCCAGCACCCGCTTGCTGCTGATTGGCAATACCCTAGAGCAGTACTGGCAATTGGGCTATCTCGCCTCGGCTATGACGTTGAGCGAGCAGCAGTTGGCCAACTTAGCTCGTACCACCCAGCTGACGGAGGTCAAATTTCGGGCTGGTGCCGTCACCTCGATCGATGTGGCACAAACCCGCCAGCAGCAGGCAGCCAAGCAGGCCGAACTCGCCTCCCTCAAGGCCCAACAGGAATTGGCTCGCAACGCGCTGCGTCTGCTGCTTGGCCGCAGTCATGGCGAGCTTGAATATGGCCCTGTGGCCTTGCCGAGTCAGCCGATTCCCGAGTTGGCGATCGGCATGCCAGCCGATCTGCTGGCCCGCCGTCCAGATGTGAAAGCCGCAGAACTCAGGCTGCGTAAAACCTTGGCGAGAGGCGATGAGATTCGCACTGGGTTTTATCCAAGTCTGACCTTAACGGGCAGCGCCAGCACCGTCTCGGATCGGCTGGCGCAGGTATTGCAAAACCCAGTGGGATCGCTGGGGGCAACCTTGGCGCTTCCCTTCCTCGAATACAACCGCACTCGCCTTGCGATTGCGAGCTCGACTGTGGACTACCAGATTGCCGAAACCGAGTTTCGTAAGCAGCTCTATAGTGCGCTGGTTGAGGTAGAAGATAGTTTGGCGGCTCGTCACTACGGCCAGCAACGGTTGGGCTACCTGCAGACACAATTTGAATATGCTCAGCAGTCAGAACGATTGGCGGGCGCCCGTTTTCAGGCGGGGGAGACCGGCGTGCAAGTTTGGTTGGATGAACAGAATCGGCTATGGGATGCCGAGCTGGCGCTGCTTGCGCAGCAAAAAGAGCAGCTTAGTACCATGGCCAAGATCTATCGCGCGGTGGGGGGGAGCGATAGCTAAAGATGCCCCCCGCCTGACCACGGCGAACTGTGCTGATTAGCGCGCAATGCGCGTCCGCGCTGGAGAGCAAAAAGCCGACCCTAGGGTCGG
>NZ_PGGC01000085.1 GCF_002795305.1 Aeromonas cavernicola | reverse complement strand
GGCCAGATGGAGGTGGCCGAGCGCCGTGTAGTCTGCACCGGCAAAGAGTTCGGCAGGCAGGGCGTGCTGGTTGCCGCCGAGCACCCGCCGTTCCGACAGCTCGGAGAGCTGGCCCGCCGCCAGATAGGCATGGCCCATGGCGATGAGTGGCAGATCCTCCCCGCAGCGGGCGCGCCCTTCGGCCAGCACCTCGGCGTAGACCTGGCGTACCCCTTCGATCAGCCTGTCTTGTCCTTCTTCCAACGACTCCACCCGCAGATCGCTGCTGCGCAGGAACGGCACGGCGGCGCACCAGGCGGCAATGTTGCCCTCCTTGTCTTGCAGCGGTACCAGCAGACGGTCGGTATCGAGCTTGCCCTCACTGTCGCGGCTGATGCTGCCCACCAGATGCAGATCAAAGGCGCGCAGCAGCTCGTGGGGGGCATCGAGCTTGGAGGGGGAGTCGTGGTTGCCGCCGATCAGCACCATGTTGAGGTGGGGCAGCTCGGCGCGCAGCCGCGCCAGAAAACGGTAGAGCTGTTGCCAGGCGCTGGCGGGCGGATTGGCGGTATCAAACAGATCGCCCGCCACCAGCAGGGCGTCGATCTCGCACGCCTTGAGGGTGTCGCTCAGCCAGTCGAGAAAGGCATCGTGTTCAACACGGCGGTCATGGCCATGGAGTTGATGGCCAAGGTGCCAGTCGGCGGTATGGAGGATTTTCATCGATTGCACGGCTCGGAGTGAAAAGCGGTGCCAATGGTTGACACCTAGTAGGGACAAGATGAGGACATGCCCCACTTTTTTCAAGCAATAGTGAGGCAGGCAAGCGGTGAAGCTGGGATCCCGTTAAGCGGGGAGGCACCTCATGCGATATTGAGGATGGCCTGAATGTGGGTCAGGATTTTCTGCTTCGATGATAAAACCGTGGTGATGATAAAAACGCACCGCCTCGCTGTTCTCTGCAAAGACCACCGCATACAGCGCCTCTTTTTGGCGTTTCGCCTCTTGCAGCAAAGCATGACCAACCCCACGTTGCTGCTGATCGGGGCGGACAAACAGGGCGGCAAGGTAGTTATCGACCAGTGCCATAAAGCCAAGCAGTTGATCGCGTTCTTCATATACCCAGAGCCGAGCACGTTCAAAATAACGGGTACGCAGTGTTTCTTGGGCCTGCCACCAGCAGGAGGCATCGACAAAGTCATGGGCCTGTAGCGATGCAAGTAGCCAGATCTCGAGAATTTGTTCCATATCATCAGGGCGACTGGGCCTGAGCATATCAATATCCTTATTAACAACTCGTTACATTCCAGCGTAGGAGAAAGGGTGGCCAATGTGGGCAGGGATAGGGCCACGTGTGACCTATATCGACCTCTGGTGCTCTTTATTTAGCAACAATGATTGGCTGATCACACTGCCCCTCTTTAGTACAATGCCCGCCGGACAATAGAGACTGAGGTCGCCATGTGGTTTAAAAACCTGCAAATTTATCGCTTTACCCGCCCCTTTGACCTGACCGTTGAACAGCTGGAAACCCAACTGGAAGCCTGTGCTTTCACCCCCTGCGGCAGCCAGGACGTCTCCCGTTTCGGCTGGGTCAAGCCTCTTGGTAAGTTTGGGGCCACGTTGACGCACTCGGCCTCCGGCCACATCCTCATCTGCGCTCGCAAAGAGGAGAAGATGCTGCCCGGCACTGTGGTAAAAGAGATGCTGGCCGAGAAGGTTGAAGCGATTGAGTTTGAGCAAGGGCGCGCCCTGAAAAAGAAAGAGAAAGAGGCCCTGAAAGAGGAGATCATCCATACCCTACTACCACGGGCCTTTAGCCGCACGAGCCAGACGTTTGCTTGGATCAGCCCTGCCGACAATTTGATGGTGGTGGATGCTGGTTCTGCGAAAAAAGCTGATGATCTGCTGGCGCTGCTGCGCAAATCCATCGGCACCCTGCCGGTGGTGCCGGTGGCCCTCAAGAACCCACCCGAGATCACCATGACCGAATGGCTCAGCGAGGGAAATCTGCCAGCGGCCTTTACCCTGGAAGACGAAGCTGAGCTGCGCAGCGCCATGGAGCATGGCGGCATCATCCGCTGCAAGCAGCAAGATCTAATGACCGATGAGATCAAAAACCACTTGGCCAACGACAAGCTGGTGACCAAGTTGGCCCTTAACTGGGGGGAAACCTTGAGTTTCGTATTGGGGGATGATCTCTCGATTAAACGTATTAAGTTCAGCGAAGAGCTGCGCGAGCAAAATGACGATGTTACCTCGGAAGATCCAGCTGCCCGTTTAGACGCTGATTTTGCCCTGATGACGGCTGAGCTTGCCCAGTTCATCCCCGCACTGTTTGCTATCCTAGGGGGCGAGCAGCAGAGCCTCTGATAAGGACGCAGTCACAGAGAGCCTATCGCCGTCAGTGTCAGCTGTGCGTGGGCTCTTGCCAAGCAGCTGCTGTGTATCCTTTCCTCCCCATCCTATCTGCTATGTCCACGCTCAGCAGTGGCAATCGCTAATGCCGCGCCATTGCTATAAATCAGAGCCGAAGAACCTATCTCAGTAAGCATTAGCGCAAGCGATTTAAATTAGGTTCGGTGCATGTACAGGATCTGTAGCGGCAACCAATTGAAATAGATATGAAAAAAGACTTCGTTTGTGACCTTATTTTATCGCCAAACAAGACTGCCAGGCCCGAAGCCATGACGATTATCCATGCCAATCACTATCTCAATCAACTCCTCGCTCCCGCCGAGCTCGAGCGTTTTGCCTACGTCTGCGCGCCATCACTCCCTAGATGCGGGTCACCTCCCTGTTACACGCCTTGGGTGGAGGAAAGATCGATGCCATTGCCTGCTTGCATCAATATTTCAATGGCTTGCAGATCGCGGGCTCCCATCAGGTATCCTACAAGCCTTTTCATAACCCGTTGCGTAAACCCGCGTTTGCTCGGTAATCCCCCAATTTATGAAGGCCCTAGCTGAACGAGCCATCGCCCTGAGCATCCGTCAGCAAGTGAAGGACATTGCCCAAGGTGCCTTCAAGCCGGTATTACTGCAAGACTGCCCCTCTTCTGCCGTTCACAAACGCCTAGCTATGGTCTTTCCCTAGCGATCCAAGGCCATCAACCCTGCCACCATCGAATGTCATATGACCATGTCACTGCTGGAGCAAAAACCGGTCTGTATACAGCTCTCTGTTAACACAGCGTCTGAGCGCCAGTTTCTTCCTGATGCCCAAGTGCTGAACGGTTACCTTGAGCTTGCCAATCGGGTAGGCGACGCCAGCACGACATCCCACTGCCAAAACCCAGCGACTTGGGTAAGTCCTCCCACGGNNGTACCACTAACCCGCTGCAGCCAGATGCTCCACCAGCAGTTGCACGCTGCGATTGCCGCGCCACTCGTTAACATCAAGCCGATAAACCAGCCGCACTCGCTTTACCGAGGCATCGGGCCAGCGTTTGAGATCGACCCCAAAGGCAATGGCATCTACCGCATGGCCAGAGTCAGTGGTCAGCATCATTTTGAGGTGCTTCTCCCCCACCAATCGCTGCTGCACCAGCACAAATTCGCCATCAAACAGTGGCTCGGGGAAGGCTTGCCCCCACGGGCCGGAGGCGCGGATCAGCTCCGCTAACTCAAGGGTCAGCTCATCGGGCAGTAACTCGCCATCGGTCAGCAACACGCCGGTCAGCAGCTCTGGTGTCACCAGCTCGCGAATAATGGCCTCAAAGGCGCGGCCAAAGGCCTCGATATTAGCGGTTGGCAAAGTCAACCCGGCAGCCATGGCGTGACCACCAAATTTGCCCATCAGGCCGGGGTGGCGGGTATCAAGTAGTTCGAGGGCATCGCGCAGATGTACCCCGGGGATAGAGCGGCCGGAGCCTTTTAGCTCGTTCTCGCTGCTCTTGGCAAAGGCAATCACGGGGCGGTAGTACTGCTCTTTTACCTTAGAGGCCACCAGCCCCACCACCCCCTGATGCCATTCGTCACGGTGCAGGACGATGCCAGCCGGTACCTCACCATCGCGAAACCGGATCTGCTCCAAGGTGGCGAGGGCCTCCTGCTGCATCCCTTGTTCGATGGTTTTACGCTCTTGATTAAGGCTATCCATCTCGGCCGCCAGCTGACGGGCCATGTTCCGATCATCGCTGAGCAGACAAGCGACCCCAAGAGACATGTCGTCCAGCCGCCCCACCGCATTGAGCCGAGGGCCGAGAGCGAACCCCAAATCAGCGGCACTGAGGCGACGGCCATCACGACCAGAGATATCCACTAATGCCTGAATACCGGGGCGACAGCGCCCTGACCTGATCCGCTGTAGCCCCTGATGCACCAAAATACGGTTGTTATCATCCAAGGCGACCACGTCGGCCACGGTGCCAAGGGCCACCAGATCGAGATAATCCGCCACATTGGGCGGCGTTACTCCTTGTCGCTCAAACCAGCCAGCGTGCCGCAAATGGGTATTCAGCGCCGCCATTAGGTAGAAGGCAACCCCGACCCCAGCCAGCGATTTAGAGGGAAAATCACAGCCATGTTGGTTGGGGTTCACTATCGCATCTGCCTCAGGCAGCATGGGGCCTGGCAAATGGTGATCAGTAACCAATACCTGCATCCCTGCCGCTTTGGCGGCGGCGACCCCAGCAATGCTGGAGATGCCGTTGTCTACTGTGATGAGGAACTCAGCACCACGTGCCACCGCCAACGCCACAATCTCCGGGGTCAGGCCGTAGCCAAACTCGAAGCGGTTGGGTACCAAAAAGTCGATATGACGTCCTCCCATGGCACGCAGTGCCAGCACACACAGCGCCGAGCTGGTGGCACCGTCACAATCAAAATCACCGACGATCAGGATCCGTTTTTGTGCCGCCAACGCGTTGGCCAGCAGCGGCACCGCCTGTGCCATACCAAACAACTGCTGAGGGGGAAGCAGTAAGCTGGCACTGCGTTCGAGTACTGCGGGGTTCACGATGCCACGACTGGCGAAGATTTGCCGCAGCAGCGGATGGAGCGTCGCGGGTAGATGGCAATCATCAACGCGCGGACGACGACGGATGAGCAGAGGCATCAGTAAAGTTATCCAATATTTTTAATAGTCGCTCAGGGCTTTGATAACCACGCACCAAATCCCCGCTGGACGTCACCCAAGTCGGTAAGACCTTGATCCCTAACCATTGGCTTAAGCCAATATTGTCGGTCAGGATCTCATTACAGCCCTCGTGGGGTAAATAGGTGTGAAACGAATTGTTTTGCAACAGGGGATCGTCGCACCAAGCAGCCGCCTGCTCGGGATGGTCGATGACGGGATAGACCTCGACGCTGACTCCTAATCTTTGCAGCTGCTGCAGCGCCGCCGGTAGGTGATGGCAGTAGGGGCAATCTTCACCAACAAACAGCGCTACCCGATACAGCTCATCAGAGGCCTGAAATACCCGAGGGGAGTACGATACTTGCGCCAGCCCCAAGCGCCGCTGGGCGCGCATCTCTAGTAACGTCAGATTTTTCATCTGTTGGGTCATGTCCAGCATCACTCCCTGCAGCAGATAGTCGCCATTGGCGTCGCTATAAAACAGCCCTTGAGAGGTTCCTAACATATAGAGCCCAGCAATGGGGCTCTGTTCCACCAGATAAACCGGCACGCCCAAGCGCTCGGAGACCACTTGCCTTAACTCTTGATGTGCCGCACCCGCCTTGGCATTAAATGCAATAATTAGCATTATCCATAGTAGTAAATGCTTCACTTTTTGGCTCTTTCAGCATTAATGAGTTGAAAAAACAAATTACAGTAGCAGTGAGCACAACTCAATCAGCTAATGATTTTTTTGATATTAATGACGGTGGGATAAAAATATTGGGCGACCAATTGCCAAGCAGAACCTGCCACCGCAAGCTAGCAGGGAAGGTTGGCGATTGGCGTAGTCATCTCGGGTTGCTTTGCTCATCGCCCGCCATTACCCAAGCATATTTCATTGAATGTCGGAGAAAAGATGAGTTTGATTCAAGAGTTCAAAGCCTTTGCCGCCAGAGGCAACGTGATCGACATGGCGGTCGGGATCATCATTGGCGCCGCCTTTGGCAAGATTGTTTCTTCGTTTGTCGGGGATGTGATCATGCCGCCGATTGGGCTGATCCTAGGGGGTGTCGATTTCAGCGATCTGGCCGTCACCCTCAAAGCGGCCGAAGGCACCACCCCAGCGGTGGTGATCGCCTACGGCAAATTTATTCAGACCATTATCGATTTTCTGATCATCTCATTTGCCATCTTCATGGGGCTTAAGGCCATCAATACCCTCAAGAAGCAGCAAGAGGAGGCGGCGCCAGCCCCCGCAGCCCCCACCAAAGATCAAGCGTTGCTGGCGGAAATTCGTGACCTACTTAAATCGCAGCAGGAGAAATAACGGCAGGTATTGCACTCACCCCTGCAAACGCTAACCCCATAAAAAACCGCTGCGGCGGTTTTTTATGGGCAAGAATCCTTAACCACGGGGATGGTGCTCACTGTGCAGCACCTTGAGGCGCTCGTTGGCGACATGGGTATAAATCTGGGTGGTGGAGAGATCGGCATGGCCCAGCAGCATCTGTACCACCCGTAAATCAGCACCATGATTGAGCAAATGGGTAGCAAAGGCGTGCCGCAGGGTATGCGGAGAGAGCTCGCCGTGGATGCCTGCACGTTGGGCATAAAGCTTGATCCGGTGCCAGAAGGTTTGGCGCGTCATCATCTGGGCCCGTTTGGAAGGAAACACCACATCTGAGCTGGTGCCCCCCAGCAGCAGGGTGCGGGCGTCGCGGTAATAGCGCGCTAGCCAGTACATCGCCTCTTCCCCCATCGGCACCAACCGCTCCTTGTTGCCCTTGCCCACCACCCGGACCACCCCTTGGCGCAGGCTGATATGCTCAGCCGTGAGGCCAACCAGCTCGGAGACTCGTAGACCAGTGGCATAGAGCACTTCGAGCATTGCCTTATCGCGCAGCTCCAACGGATCATCCACCAGCGGTGCAGCCAGCAGCGCCCCTACTTCGGCCTCACTCAAATCAGACGGCAGCTTTTTCGCTAACTTGGGCCCTTCCAGCAGCACCGTTGGGTCGTCAGAACGCAGTTTCTCCCGATTAAGGTACTGATAAAAACGGCGTAGGGCGGACAGAAAGCGAGCACTACTGCTGGCGGCAAACTGCATATCGACCCGCCAGGCCAGGTAGTGCTGAATATCGTTGCTGTCTGCCAACAGCAAGGCGCTGCCTTGCTTATCAAGCCAGTGTGCAAACTGTGTCAGATCGGTGCGATAGGCACTGACGGTGTGATCAGAGAGCCCCCGCTCTAACCACAGCGCATCGAGAAAGGGGTCAATCAATGGATGGGAATCTGGTTTGCTCATCATGGGCTGCGTGGTTAACCAAGAGGCCTCCATTGTAACGCTGTAACGCTGCAGCGGGCCACCTTAGCACGTGAGCCAGGTCACGTAAGGGCGATGAAGCTGTGCGCCCAATCTGCTAGACTGCCCCTCCCGTTACGTTGCCTAACACCAGCAAGAGAAGCGCGATGAAAATTGGTCTGTTTTACGGGTCTACCACCTGCTACACCGAGATGGCCGCCGAGAAGATCCGTACCCTACTTGGCCCAGAGCTGGTTGACTTGCACAACATCAAAGAGGTTCCTCTGCGCCGGATGGAGGATTACCAGGTGCTGATCCTAGGCATCTCTACGTGGGATTTTGGCGAATTGCAGGAAGATTGGGAGTCCCACTGGCAGGAGATTGCCGACCTGCACCTCACCGGCCGTATCGTGGCACTGTTTGGCCTTGGCGATCAGCTGGGGTATGGCGAATGGTTTCAAGATGCCCTCGGCCTGTTGCACGATCAGCTGTTGAGCAAGGCGGTCTCGCTCGTCGGTTACTGGCCTAACGAAGGGTACGAATTTGATGCCTCCAAAGCCCTGATCGACCACGACCGCTACTTCGTCGGGCTAGCCCTTGATGAAGCTAATCAATATGACCAGACCGATGAACGCATCGCCCAATGGGTGGCGCAGATCTTAGGCGAAATCGACACCCTGCTCTGATCTTGCCCTCTTATTTTTCGAACATGCCGCGCCGCCGATGGCCAAGTTCTACCATCGGTGGTTGAGCGTTGAGCGGCGTTGTTTCCCAAATCAGCCAGCAAGTTATGACTTCCCCAGCCCCAAATGACAGTTACACTCGGAGCTGTCTGACGGGCAGACCTAGGGTGTTCAGTTTGTTTAGCGCACTCACATACGCCATGACT
>NZ_PGGC01000084.1 GCF_002795305.1 Aeromonas cavernicola | reverse complement strand
TCGAGGGTGAGTGAATTAACGGCCGGTGTCGGGTGCTTTTTGGTCATGCCCGTGATGATGCAACACGAGCGGGATCATGCAAGAGGCAAAGGAGGATCAAGAGACGATCGTCTCTTTTTTCCTGTCAAGCCACTCTCGGTGAACTGTTACGGCCCCTACCATGACTCAGGCTATGTGCGGCAGGCCTTTCACCCCCTGCCCTGCTATGCCGGAAGTTACACCCTGATCGGCAGCTGGGTAGTTGGTGATGCGGCGGCGGGTATCGGCATCCGCGAGGATGCCACCCTCATCACCAAAGACAGCTCCCGCTTCCTGCCCCATATCATCCTTGATTAACGTCAGCATTCGTTACATCAGGAATGACCTGATGATCTGCTTAGAGGGGGGCTCGTTGTTCGCTCAGAAACTGTATCTCACCCCAAGTGTCACAACGCTATCGCGGTAATGGTGGCCGCCCACCTGCTGAGCGACGTTGCCCGATAGTTGCAGACCTTGACTAAGTTCTCCTTCAACCCCCATTTTTAACTCAGCAATATTGCCGCTGCCATCACGATTCACCGTGACATTATCAAGCTGAGTACCCATCTGTTGGGTGTTGTAAATCCAGTTGGTTTCAATAAATGTCTGAAACACCTTGTCTGGTTTGCTGGCGCTGGTTTGGGGGGCACTGGCACTATCGTGGTTGCCGATATGGGCAAATAGCCGTAACCCGAGCCGAGTTTGAATATTATTCTCGCCACTGCCCGCGACCCGAGTGCCACTACGCTCGGTGAACTCGTCAGCCTTGACGCCTTGCCAAATAACCTGCCCTTTCGGCTGAATAAAATAGCGGTCGTTGTTGGCTTCATCATGACCGAGAAGGAAGGTGTAGCCGCTCTCTAGCGAGGCACTCATCCCTTTCGATTGATAGGTTTGGGTGGCAAGCCCATCCCCTTTGACGCTGTTATCAAACCAGCTATATTGCAGCCAGCTGTCGGTATAAAGGCCAAGGTTTTGCTGGGTGTCGGCAAACCAATTGCCATATATCCCCACGCTGTAGCCCTCAACACTACCCTGTGCCTTAAAGCCACTGCCTACGGCATACGCATCGCTTTGCACCTGACCATAACCGGCCATCACGCCAAGATGACCACGGGAGAGATCATCGGTTGACCACTGGGCAAGATCCCCCCCCAATTGCACCAACTGGCGGCTGCTGCGGCTTTTTAAGGCGTTATCCCCCCCACGGGCGCGATTATCACCCACCATGCTGCGCAGCCACATGCTGGTGACTTTCTGCTCGCCACTTAACGGGTCAATATAGTGGGTCTCGCCCAAGCGGTCGTGCAGCTGGGTAATAAACAACTCGTTGGCACTAGCTAGATTGGCGGTATACCCCCCTACTTCAGGTGAGATCATCTCGTCGTTTTCCAGCTTACTGCTCAGATACCAGTTATTACTGTCACTCTTGCCACGGCCAAGGAAGTAATCATAGGCGCCAACGCGGATCCGACTGGCCTGATAGAACTGCCCAGCCGACTTACCGGCCACCTCAATGACTTTAATACCATTGACCGTCTGAGCCCCAGCACCGCCGATATTATTGACGTTCACCCAGCTGGTTCCGCTGGTATTACCAGCAATTTTGATAAGGTCAGTGTTGGCATTATCACCTCCGAGCTCACTATTGATGGTCAGCGTGCCCTCATTGCCCTGCCAATTGCCATTCACGACCAAGGTATTAAAGGAGCTATCCCGATGTTCGCTATTGACCCGACCGCTGAGCGTGAGGCTATCAATCACCGAATTACCGGTCATATTCCAGACACTGGGCCGATCAATGGTGACATCCAGCGGGTCAATCCAGCCCGTTAAACTGGCGCCATTGTTAAGTACCAAGGTTGTTCCCGATTGACCAATCACATTGCTAACCAGCTGGCCGCCACCCTTACTCCCGTCAAGGATAAGCGTGCCGCTATTGATTAGGGTATTACCCGTGTAGGCCGTGTTACCTGACAGGGTCAAGGCACCACTGCCGATTTTAATCAACTGGCCCGCATTGGCATCAAAGTCTCCGGCAAAGGTACTGTTGTCACGGTTATTGACCGTCAGCGACTTGCCCGCCAGCTTAAGTTGGCTGCCCGCCACGCCGGTTAACTGCTGAACGCTTGCCGTATCAGCACTGATTTTTGAAATGTCTAACACCGCAGTATTGGCGGTTAAATTGACCTGCCTAGAACTGGAAATATCTCCCGCACCCGTTAAGTACAAGGCACCACCGTTAATCTCGGTGCTGCCAGAGTAGCTGTTTTGCGCCGACAGCATTAAATCCCCCGCGCCATTCTTGGTCAATGATTGACCATCCCAGCTGCTGGCAAATGAGCCCTGCTGATCCGCCAGCGCCACGTCAACGGTAAAGGCGCTGCCCCCTTGCAACGTGAAGCTACCCGTACCATCAATACTTCCCCCTGCCAGCCATGACAAGCCAAAGCCTAATAGGTAGCTGTTACCATCAGCTGAGATAAAACCATCCGAGATAAGGTAATCGATACCATCCTGTTCGCTGAACGTACCGCTCACCCCGTTGGTGGTGCGAAGAAGTTCATAGCGATTAGTCGGGTCCATAATCTGGCTGGCAGTGACATTCGCTGCCGCCGCAAAGCCGCTATAGCTGAGGGTGCCGGCTAATTGTGCCCGCTCAGCGATAATATCCGGCCCTTGTTGGTTGAGCGCCCCCAGCAGCACAATATCAAGTACCGAGTTGTCGCCATGTTGATAGAGGCCACCAATATTGAGCGTCGCCGCCCCATTGCTGACTCGCAAGCCGCTGTCGCTACCAATGGTGAAATCCCCCAGCGTAGTGAAATTACCTGCCTGTGCCAGATTTAATACGCCGCGGTCAATAGTGACCGAGCCCTGCGCCAAATGGCTGCCCATGAGGCGTAACTCGCCGTCACCTCGTTTGATCAAGCGGCCCGTGCCTGATAATTGGCCAACATAGTCGCTCTGGTTGCTGCGATCAAAGACCAGCTTGCTGCTGTTGACAATATTGGCCATCACCGAGCCACTGCTGGCGCCATCACCAACCTGTAAAGTGCCAAGCTGATGGTTAATCACACCGCTAAAGCTATTTTCCCCCGTCAGCGTCAGCTGGTTGAGGTTATTTTTCTCAAGCACTCCAGTGCCGCTGATGACCCCGCTAAATACCCGATCCGGTTGGCTGTCAATCTTCACCGTCGCCCCAGTCGCAATGGCCAGATCGCCGCGGATAAAGCCGCCGTTGCCGCCATTGCCCAAATTAAGCTGGCCGGTCTGCACCTCGGTTAAGCCGCTAAACAGATGATCTTGGGTCAGGGTCAATGCGGCAGCGCCGGTTTTAATGAGGTGACCGCTACCCGTCATCACCCCATCAAACTGACTATGATCGCGGCTGTTGACCGTTAATACCCCCGAGCCCAGCGCCACATTTCCGCTCCCTTGTAAATTGGTGGCAACTTGGGCAAAGCCATTAAGATCCAGTTGGGTTTGCGCCTCCAAGATCACCTCGCGGCTATCGGCAAACACATTATTAGCCAGCGTGGCCAAGGTGCCGCTCACGACCCTCGTCTGGCCACTGAAATCATTAAGGCTGTTGGAGAGAGATAATAACTGGCCGCTGCCAGCATCAATATGCAGATCGCCACTGCCCCTTATTTGCGCCGCGAGATCAACATCCAGCCCGCTGGCGCCCGTTTTCGGGGCCAAGAGCAGGGTTTGATTGGCTTGGATATCGACCTGCTGCAAGCCGTAATTGACATAAAGACCATCATTACGCTTGCTACTCAGGCCATAGTCATAGCGGCCGATAGCCACCAGATTGCCCGCTTGTTCGATATTGACCTGCTGTTCAGCTGAAATAGCGTTGCCAGCGTGATCCACCAACGTCAACGCACCGCCGGAGCCAAGGGTTGTATTGGCACTGATCAACTTCTCGCCAATTTTCGCATCATCTTGCTCCATTAAGCCACGTAGGGGATCCACGGCCACGTCGGTGATATCAAAGGTGGCCGGACTGTTAATGGCAATCTGGCCTCGGCCCGACGCGTCGAGCTGGTTGGTAGTAATCAAAGGTTGCAGCGAGCTGCTATTGGGCAGGTCGACATTAAATTCCAGGGTGCCGCCACCAAAGCTTAATTGGTCAATATATTGAGTCGCCGAGCTCAGGGAGCCCACTTTTACTAGGCCGCTTGCTGTGTCGGTTGAGCCGACATGTAATCGTGCATCAACAAGGCTGCTGCTATTAAGATCCTGTAAATCAAAGGTGCCGCGCACAATATCGAGCACCCCATTAAAAGCACTACCAACGTCAGCACCAAATTGGAATTTATCTGCTCGATTGCTAAGGGCAACTTCAATACGGCCTGCGCCATTGACTACCGATAGCAAGGTGTTATTGAAGGTAAAGTCGCCGCTATTGGCCAGCGCTGGGCTAATAGCAAGTACCGCATCCTCGGCCAGCGATACCGATTTGCCGACCATCGCAGCTTGGTCGGTCACCATTAAGCGGGCACTATCTTGCACATTCACCCGCTCGACATCTTGGGTCATTGCATCACTGCCAGTCAGGGTGACAATGGCACCATTAGTAATATCAGCCACGTCAAAGCCAGCTAATTTGCTGGCCAGCGCATGATTTAGCGAGAAATGATCAGCCGAGAACAGCAAGGTATCGTTATCATCTCCGCCATCAATCAGCTCAAATGCGCCACTATTGGCTTGCATATGAAGGGTATCGTTCCCACTCCCCATATTAAGCCGAGTCAGAGTCGAGCCTATTTGCAACTGAGCATGATCAGCACCACCGCCCAAATCAACCAAGCCGGTGATGTTTGCACCGGTTAAATTGTTAAAGCTATTCGCATGTTCGCCCAGCATGATGGCGTTATCCGTGCTGCTGGCAGCAATCAGCGTGCCCGCTACGTTGACGGTATTAGCGTCCCCTCGGATCAAGACACTATTGGCATGTTGCGAGTTGAGCCTAGCGGCACTGCCAATATTGATGGTATTGGCCTGCTTGGCAAAAATACCGATGCCATCGGCGGTATTGGTGAGATTAATCTGCGCATTATCGATAGCAAAGTTGCCGCTGGTATTTAAATAGACGCCACTACCATTACCTGATACCTCAAATTGCCAGAGGCCATTAAGGCTAATATCGCCTTGGGTCTCGCTGCCATCTTGATTCATGACCGCGAAACCCTTGCCGCCATTATTGCTCGACACCTTGATGGTGCCATGGGAGCTCGCATCGAGGTTATTGGCGGCCAATAGCGCAGCACCTGAGCCCTGCATCTCTAGTGTGGCACCATCAATTTTGGTGGTGCCATTGGTTTTAGAGACCACCAAATTACCATTTTGACTACCTAAACCGGTAATGTGGGCAGCGCGGTCAATCACTACCACACCAGCATCATCTTCAACCAATACGCCAGCAGCACTACCATTAACCTGGATAGTATCTTTAGTGTTCAACGTGGCACCACCACTGACTCTAATTCCAGCTACACCATCATTAATTGAAATGATGCCAGCACTCGCGCCTTCCACTAGCGACGATCCCTCACCAGAAATATCAATAGCGGTGCCGTGGTTGAGGGTAATATTGCCGGAGTTGATCAGCTGAGCGCCATTTTTGATTTGAAACACAGTGACATCGGTGGCAGCCGACTCAGTGATATCGACTGTATTAGTAAAATTCGACTGATTTTGGGTGCCGCCGGTTGCATTACCGTTCAAATCATATTTTTGGTTATCAATCACCACCGCGGTGGCACCATCGCCCAAGGTAAGGGTTGTGGCGCCAGAGATATTACCGCTGGCCCCCCCTTCAATGCGCACAGCCTTGGCATTTTTACCACGCACATCAATGGTTAAACCGACCAAATTAGCGACCGAGCCGACTCCCGTAGCCTGGATCAACGTACTGTTTTCACCACTGCCTATCAGTTGGGTACCAGTAGCGACCGTTAATTGAGCGCCATCTTCCACTCGCGCCAAAATAGCGCCTTGCTTATCAGCGAGTAGACCGCTGGCGGGAGCTGTAGTGATATTGATGCTAGACGCCGTACCATTGGCATTTTTGCCGTAGGAGAACAAGCCGTATTGATTTTCACCATTGAACAGCAGGCCACCGCCACTAACCGTTATATTGCCGCCATCACGGGCATGCAGACCAATAGCGCCGTTACCATTAAGATTGACAGTGCCATCATTATGAAAGACGGTGCTTGATATAGTGCCGTTGACGCCTTCGGCATAAACTGCGAAATTACGGGTGCCAGAGAGCGGACCAATGCCACCGTTGACGTTAATCGTGCCACTATTAACAATTTGTCCGCCGGTTGTAGAGTAAATCCCTCGACCATTAACACCATTTAGGTTAATAACGCCGGAATGGGTAACCTTATTAACTCCCGTACTAGTACGGTTTTGCAGATGAATAGCGCGATTTTCAAGTGGATTTACCACCTCAGCATTGCCACGCCCACCATTAACATCTATGGTCCCAGCCAGGTCTGCAGTTACTTGCGAGCCACTTAAAAATACGCCATAACCATTTTGCGATTTATCTCCGATGGCGATATTACTGCCTTCCTCCAAACGTATTTTTGTTAAAACATTGAGGCTGCTATAAATGCCATACGTTGGTCGTGAACTGGCTAAATCCACCGAAGGATCATCTATTTTCATCTGCGGTTGGCGATTAAGGTAAATTTGACTACCCGATTTACCGATAAATTCACCTTCACTATCAAATCTTACCCCGAACACGCCCGAAGATGACTGTAACGTATCGTATATGCCGATATTGATATTGCCATAGTTTTCGGCAACACCTTTATTCATAAGCGAGATAGCCCGATGAAGATTGGAAAAGGAGGGGCGCACATTAATAATGCCACTAGCTTGGTTAATAAAGCTGGCCTGATCGTCAACAGTGACACCCGTTACACTATTTGCACCGCTATTTCCCAACTGATTGCTATCACCGATAAGATAACCGACGCCGATTACCCCTGAGTTAAAACCTCGGGTATTGGCACCATTAACTTGCATCCCTCCCCGACCGCCAGACCCGAAGTTATGTCCAGAAATAATACCTTGATTATCAACTTCTGCGCCATTTTCACCGTGTAGTGCCGCAAAGAAGCCCATGCTATCAACTTGACCACCCGGTAAAATCCGGCCAACCGCACCAATGCCAGTGGCATGAATAATCGAGTTATTGCCACGGATAAGAGGCAGCTCGGTTTCATCTATCGGAACAGTGTTGACTTGCAGTATTCGCGAGGCGGTGCGCCAACTTTTGGCATATTCGGCATTATATTGGCTTTGAGTTAAGTTGCCGGCACTTAATTCAGCAATTAACCAGTCATTATAGGTCTGCCATTCGCTAAGATTAGTTACGGTATGACTGCTGATACCTTGCCTAGTGGTAACATTGAAGGTGCCACCAAATAGATCATCTTGGATAGTACCATTATTAACACCCGCATTTTCTTGTGTGCTATCTAGCACAAATCGATTACGAGATTGCCATTCTATTACACTTGGGACAGCAATATTACCACTGCCTTGTGCTTCAAACAAAGCCAGTTGCTTGCCACTTAACGATACGCTATCCGCGTTATTATCAATAGTAGCCGGATTATTATCACCGAGGTTAACGGCCAGTTTACCTCCAGTTGGCGCCACGCGAGCGACTTGTGTATCGATATACATTCGACCTTGCGTACCGGTATAAACAGAGGGGGCACCAAAATTTGTCACCGTTGAGACACTAAACTGAGAATTATCATATACTCTGGCCACAATAAAACTGTTAGTAATAGGATCCCATGCCGACACAGTTTTGCTTTGATTTCCTTGAGTGATATAAAGCTCATCGCCACGAACACCTGTTGGATCGACCAAATAGTTTCCGTCGCGAAGTTGAATCCAGTTTAAAGTTTGCCGACCACCGTTTGAGCTACTATTAAATCTCAGTGGGCCATCCAATATATCAGTTTGATTATTTTCAATAATAATAGCACCAAATCGATTATCATTAACCAGCGGATCCAGTAAAGTCATTTGCGTAGCATGAACATTACCGCCCACAAAAAAAATACACGCAAACATACTAGCTATGATATTTTCCTGAGTGGTTTTATTGGTACTTAATGTATTATTTTTACGTTGCCCCAATGAGCTCGATTGCGATTTTACTTTGCCTTTAGCTTTGGCTAGTTCTGACACTACCTGAAAAATGCCCAGTGTTCGATTATAGATAACCTTAAATAAATTATTCATCAGCTACGTCCATAAAAATAGCAATAAAAAACCGATATGTAAGGCATCGGCGGCACATTACATTACGTGAAATGTAAATAGCGATATAGAGGGATTGCTTTCCACATCAGTCATCAAATCACAATCCCCCGAGGAAAAACTCATAGTGGCATTGCTGGCGTTGTTGCCCAAATCGATGTTGTGTGAATGGAACTAACTGAGGAAGCTGTGATCAAGGGCGAGATCACGAATGTTTTTTAAGCTTATCTTGCACGAAAAGCACACACAAATAGACAGAAAAGGAATCAAAAGTATCCCAAAACACGTCAGTGTTGTTTGAAAACAACCCAACATGGATTGTTTTTGCTCACTCATGCTCTCATCCTAAACTATGCTCCAGATAACGCAACCAGCATGTGTAACTACGGATCAGATACCAAAGCATTAGATTTAGATAAAGTCTAATTTATTGCGCAACGTATTTAATATTTTATGTATAGCCTCTAGGTGATGCTAGAGGCTATTTTATATCCAAATAGTACAAATTGGAGTGACCACATAGATAATGATATCTCTATACGGGATAGCGAGTAACGTGGCGCTATATAATACATAGCATGCCACGTTATCTTATCGCTACTTCAATAAGTCATGACACTCCATCATCTGCTGTTAGTAATTCTCGCAGATGAGTCGAACACCATTTAATGCGGTATCATCTTCTGACCCTTGTTTACCCTCTACGCGCGTGACAATACCAACCACGGCTTTCCCAGTAGGGCAATATTGAACCGGGGACCAATTTCCCCAACTGGTATTTACGCTGGCAGATAACACCCCGCTCTTACAATACAAATCGACATCATTTGCCGCGGTATCATCACCATCACCCTGTTTGGGTTCAATTTTAATGTCAAAACCAATCACCGGATTATTATTGCCGCTACAGAATGTATCCGCTGAGTATGTACCCCAGCTGGCAAATGCACTGTATATTTTTGCATTACCACTGCTGTTCAGTGGTGAACAATAGAGTTCAATATCATTCAGTGCAGTATCATCATCATCTCCTTGTTTAGGTTCACTACGCAGACGATACCCTTTGACATATTGCTCAGCAGGACATTTAGCGATATTTCCCCATTCCCCCCAAAAACCATCAATACTGCTAATTGAATCATAAGAGCGATTGGGGATCATGACTGGCTGTTTACTAGCTAAACCATGAGCGCTTATTGACATATTGATCATGCTGTCGATTATCCCCGGCGTCTCTTCTGGGTAATCCATTGGAAATATGGTACCAATCGATACACCTGGTGCTAATGCATTGAGCTTGTTTTTTAATCGACCATTGACCAGGCGCGCATTATCAATTTCATAGCCGGTATTGTAGGTTGCACTGGTAAAGTTTATCCAGATATTTGCAGACCCTGAATTATCCCAAGCTCGATCCAGATGTTTAAGCACCTTCTTATATTTACCCGGATAATCAAGTCCAACATGTGGACCACATAGTTCACCAAAGGGTCCTACATCTTGACACTCAAAATCAAGATTATACTCATCTTGAATAAAATAGGACCTTGGATATTTAATACCGATGTTAATCGCTTGATTTCTTTCATCAACGGCATCATAGCGATCTAGTAACACAATTTTTCCACGCAAACTACCCAGCGTCGTCGATCCCGTGACGACACTTTTATAGAAGCGACTATCGGCAGGTAATATATAGTCTCGGTAAAAACGCGCTTTATCAAATGTTTCGCTACCGGTACTGATAATATTACTTTGCTCATGCTTAACCGACATGAAGATGACTTCGGATGGATTTTTTAACAGGAAAGTGTTGACCCTATCCAGAACCAGATCCTTGAAACTGCCTAATCTACCTTCACCATGGCGTAATTCAAAATCTGAGCTGGACCCCGTTTTGTCAGATAACCGAATATCTAAGAACCGAATACCATTATTAAGTTGCTGCTGCGGCGACCACGTCTGTGTTTCAAATAATGCACTGGTTCGATATGCACCAGAATCATGAGTACCAGGGATGGTAATATTACCAATAGAGGTCGAATCTTTAAGCTGGCCCATCCAATTGGTATAACTAGACATCATGCTAGCGGTTGCCAGTGATCTCAATTTCGATTGCACAGGCTCATCTTGACCAAATAAACGTGGTTCAATAGCATCATTACTGATTATCTTGTGATGCCGAGGTTCGACTTCATGACTACTCAGCCATTTTCCTTCTGACTCAGTTATTAAATCTGCCGCGATACAGTAAACATCATCGGTATTCGGCATTGCAGCCGTTGTGACCAGGTAACCTTTATTCAAAAAATTCTGTGGACATATTGCATGCCATAGTGAAACGGGCTCACCATCACTGCCACTGAATGATTTGATTAATCTAAAATCAACCGGATTGGCAGTCATATTGTTATTTAATTCATCCAAGTTGACTGTAACAGAAACAAACTTAGGTACTTCAGTACCGCTCGTGACAACATGGCCTAATATTCCATAACCATCAAGCACTTGTGGTTGCCAAGCCGTTTTTATTTTTCCCTGATCATTAAAGGTGGCTACCTTTTCATAAGTAAAACTGTCTTGTTGTGACAAAGAAATAGGTTGTTCGCTTGCATAGCAAGCGCTACTTATGAGGAGGATACCCATTGCGATAGCATTGATTTTCATTATGTATTTCTCTTGTAAGTACATTACATTAAAGTTTAATGAATATAAAAGCTGTTCGCCTCAATCCATTGATTTTATATAATAATACCAACGCATATCATTGATATATGCTGTACGATAAGTCAGCCAAGATAGCTTAAATGACGTTTATGAATTTTTTGCGTAACCATCATAATTATGATCAAGTAATGTTATCCACTTCATGACCGTCTTAATTACCGCTCTTATTATAGGGGTATGATATATACGTTAGAAAAATAACGTCATTATCCTCCTTCGTACTGCTTAATGCTAAACCAGCTAATCGCTAGCTCATTTTTATATTGCGTTCATATTTGCGTTGAGTGCGGCGAAAGATCAAACGATAACAAATCACGCAGCAACATCGATATGGCAATACCATATAAATGGAGCACTAGATAAATGGCTAGAGAAGCAAGCACTTCCGTCTCACCAAGTTATCACCTCCACTGGCGCCATTGTGCGTCATGCCGATCCAGCTAGGTAACATCACCCAAGAAAGCCCGCCGAATACAGCAACGATTTATATTGGTTAGAAGGTACATATCGCAAATTAATGTGGCACTCGGCCAATCAATATAATGCCTTCTCTCTTCCGTCTTTTAAGCAAAATATGTCAGTCCAATGCTCTTTATGCTCTAAATAGCTGTTCCGAATAGTAGATCACTGTACTCGTACTGCTTCTACAGGTGACATAGAGCACACATCGTCGCTGAGCCTTGTCACTTCAGGCGTTGCCGTCAGATTGCACAAATTCCTTACGCCACAAGGCTTCCGGCAAGATGTAGCACTATTAGGATCAGTTATTTAGGAGGCTGTGCTTATGCGTTGAGACGGCTCACTAGTCTGGCACAGGAAAAAACCTACAAGATTAGAGGATTTATCCTACATAATCTGAATCCAGATCAATCTATCATTGATTAATAGTTTCCTTATGAAGCCTATCATTAAATCAGAGCTTTATTATTTTTTTATTAAAAAATCATTAAAATAATCTTAAATCTTAAATCGAGTTTTTGCCTTAACTAGACTGACCACAATCTGTTGAATTATATTTTTTCACATTTTAAGAAAACTCAAGAGAGGAATTGTATGCGTAAACATTTTTTATTAGCTTGTATGCTCTGTGTATCTTCTGGTGCGATTGCTGGTGTTGGTGAAGGATGTAATATGAAGGTGACCGGAATAGGTGTACATAAAGATGATTTTCGTTTCTCTACAAGCGCTGGTGAAAAACTCGGTAGTACCTCTTTAGGATATCAGGTACAAAATGAACGACAAATGAAAGTCGTCACCATTGCTTATGTAACTGGTGTTGACGTCTGTATTGAAATAAATAGATATACTTATTACTATTGGGAGATTAAGGAAATATATATTAAAAATCCCAAACCCCAAAAAAATTCATAGCGATGATGAACTAATAATGCCATATTCATCAGGAATGAGCTATTAATTACAATCAATACATGACAGAAAATTATTTATTGCTAATAATAAATTCTATAGCAATTACCGTCATAATTTAATTGTAATTAAATATATAATATGGAAATATAAGCGCTCAATAAAATTCTATCAGAGCAGGCATCATTACCTCAGCCAGTTTGATAGCGTAATTGCAAAATTAATTAAAAATGCCTCATGATATAGTTTAACTATAAACCATCATTATATTTTTCCATGAGGCAACTTATCTATAATTAATTATGTTAAGAGTGTTGTTTCATAAACCAAGATAGTCGATGGTATACTTTCATGAAAATAAATAAATTACTAATTTTACTTTCGTTAATAATGGTTACATTTATATCAAAAGCAGATAACGAGGATAGAAAAATTAAAAATGTTGTGGGTGTATTTAATGAAGAGACTAATTTACTAATAAATAGCCAAGATGTATATGGCGATATTATTAGATATTACATACCCAGTGACATGCGAAATTTAGTAATTAATCTACCGAGTCAAGTATTTGTTGCAATAAATCTAGAGCAAGAAATTGAGTATGCAATATCTATGTGGCAGAGGCAACAACAAGGATCAAGGCGACCTATTAATTTTATGAGAAGTCTGGTGAGACCTACAGACACACGTTATATCGGCTATCGCTTAGGTACAACAACAGATTCTTACGGAAATACAAATTATAACTCACCAAGTAATAATGATGCAATTACACGAGTAGTACTTCAACCGAGAACATTTGAACTACAGATGCCTAGAAGATATCACATGGCAATTAATGCTGGTGATATTTCAAGAGAGACCGACATCTCTGACTTTACTAGGATGATGGTGAGATTAACGATTATTCATGAAACAGGCCATGCACTGGGTTTACTTCATCATGATGATGATATTGAACAGAATTTTAACCACCCAACAAGAGTTGGCCGAAGAATAGTCAACTGCCCACTATCATTTACTCCGCCATCCATCATGATTAGTGGCCGTAATAATACAGACTACTTTACATCATTACGTCGACATCTAGGCCGCTCTGTGACACTTGCTGATATTTCACCATCTAGAAATGATATAGATGGTGCCCATATTATGTTTCATGAAAGACAGCGTCCGGGCTTTTTCAATGGCTTAGCTACACTCTGTCTTGCGGTATATGTTGCCTTAAGAGGATCAGACCTTTAAATACTTATAGCTTTGGCATAATTTTTTCTCACAAAAATTCAATAGGGTTAGGTTATTATCTGTTGGGATTTATTTACTCTATCGTATTTCACCATTCAGCCTTACATTAATTAATAAACTATTTAACCAATGGCCACTGTTATAATAGTAGTCACATTAAAGGATAACCTTCTTTAGTCAATTAATACCCCCGCCAACATGTATGCTGGCGGGGGTTTTTCTTTATTTCGCTGCTCGATCCACTAAATACAAAATACTGTGATAGGGAATACCAGCATGATTACTCAGCCCCATTTCGCAGGTGCGGCTGTTGCTAACACCCTGTCGGCAATCGCTGGGCACTTGGCTGCGCAAGCTGGCCAAGGCGGCGGCGTTTAGCTCAGGGGTCATCAGCCCCTTGTCGCCAGCAAAGCCGCAGCACTGGATATGCTCAGGGACAATCACCTCGCGGGCACAGGCGCGGGCCACCGCCAGCAAGGTGTTATCTAGTCCCATCCGGCGACTGCTGCAGGTGATGTGGAGCATCACCGGTTCATCGACCGGGGTGAGGGCCAAATAAGGTATCAGGTGCTCCAGCACAAAGGCGGAGGGTTCAAAAATGCGAAGACCCTTGCCCAATTCCCCCGCCAGCAGCCGCTGTACACATGGGCTGGTGTCGAGCAG
>NZ_PGGC01000083.1 GCF_002795305.1 Aeromonas cavernicola | reverse complement strand
CACCGGTCTAAGGGTTTAAATACCTAAGACAGCGGAGCCGCCAAATTAGAAGAGTTATGCCGCTTGGTATATGTTTTCTCTTCGATTGCGTTAGCCCTTTTCGTCAAACGTCACGTTAACGAAAAGGATTAGTATAATGAAAACTCAATTCAATGTTACCCGCACTGTACGTACCTTAGTTACCTCTTCCGCAACTGCCTTAATGCTTGCCATGTCTATGGTTCCTGCATCTGCATCAGCAGCTGATGGCGTCATATCCTTTACTGGCGCTATATATGAATCGCCTTGTGATTTTTCTAATAAAAGTGTTACTTGCTATTTAGGGACAAATACCCAGTCGATTGATTTGGCTCGCTTACAAAAAGTGGGAACACTAAAGTCCATTAGTAGCACTCTCAATTATGCCACCTCTGCTAGCGATAAAAATGTAGCCTTTGTAACCGTTAGCTATTTGTAACTGTTATGAATGCTGATTTGGGTGGCTGATAAAAGATAATCTATATGCTTATGACTACTCCTCTACAGGACCTTAAGAAAGCAGCTCAGTTAAAATGCTTTACGAGGTCCTGTTGATTAGTCATGTATTCAAAGTGCTTATCTTTTTATGGTGTGTACGATTTATGTACAACAGCGGAGTTGAGCAAAGCATGAATGCTCGCATTCACCCGATCCATTAACTCCAGCCATAACCCCCTGTTCCAGATAACAGTTGTTCATGGACGCTATTGTTATTTGCGCCCATTACTTGTCTTTTTGCTTGACTACGCAGCGTAGCATGTTTGGCTCTGTATGTCCTACTGTGACTAGATTTGCCGAAGCCTCCTCCCTGTAAATTGGGCTGGCATCCTCTTTCATCACCATATCCAACACCCAGTGCAACTTATTTTCAACGCACCAGTGGCTGCAGGCTGCTTGCGAAAAAGCCGCTCGCTCAAATCTTGCAGAAATGATGCCGTGTTGGTATCCCAACGACTCACTGCTCTTGCTGTTTGTCGGTACTAATAGCAATACCTAAGGTCGTTAATGTTTTTTACTCTGGGCACTGCCGCACAATCTTATCGGCGGAACTACCGTATTGCCATACCTAGAGAATGGGGCTTGTTTGGGGTTCATTATGCGTGGATCGATTGATAAGATTTTCTTGAACGCCTTACTGGCAGTAGCCAGCAAACATGCCTGATTGCTTTTGATGGTTAACGGGCCATGCCCCCTGTTTAACTATCTGGACGGTTGTCGCTGTCTGTCATCCCACTAAATAGCTGTTCCGAATAGTAGATCACTGGAGGAAGGGAACTCAGTCCAGTTTGTGCGATCTCATTAGTCGCCAAACAAAACAAGCCACACCCAAAGGACTGAGTTGATGCCTATCCTACCACCCCTACCACGACCACAGCGGCGCCGCATTCATAAAATCATCCATGCCACCCGTGATAAAGGGCATGCTCGTCGCTTGATGGCCATATTGCTGTTACATGAAGGACGTACGGTCACCGATGTTCATCACCGAACCTGCGCTGAGCGCTCGACCATCGGTCGTTGGCTTCGGTGGTATCGAGAGGAAGGCATCGATGCGCTAGAAGCCTTACCGGCTGGCCGTGCCCCAGTTTTACCTATCGCCAAGATAGTCACCTTACTGGTACTGCTCATGCAGTTTTCTCCGCAAGATTTTGGTTATCAGCGCAGCCGCTGGTGTACCGAACTATTGGCTATCAAAATCAATCGGTTAACAGGGCTCAATGTGGCCGCCTCCACACTTCGTCGATGGTTACCTCGTATGGGTATTGTCTGGTGCAGGCCCGTGCCGACCTTGCGGATAAAAGACCCGGTCTATCAGGAGAAAATGGCGGATATCGACGCTGCGCTGGCCCGCTGTGATGCCGATAACCCGGAGTTTTATGAGGATGAAGTTGATATAGACCTCAATCCAAAATTAGGGGCCGACTGGATGTTCAGAGCGCAGCAAAAGCGGGTTGTCACACCGGGACAGAACGCCAAACATTACCTGGCAGGCGTTCTCCATGCAGGCAACGGAAGAGTGCTTTACGTCAGCGGGATAAAGAAAAACTCATCCCTGTTTATCGCCATGCTGGAAAAGCTGCGTCACCACTACCGACGAGCCAAAACCATCACGCTGATCCTCGATAACTACATCATCCACAAAAGCAAACAGACCGAGCGATGGTTGAAGGAAAATCCCAAGTTCTGCCTAGTATTCCAGCCAGTTTACAGCCCTTGGGTTAGTCACATAGAACGGCTGTGGCACAAGTTACATGAAACCATCACGGGCAATCATCAATGTAGAGGAATGGCCAGCCTGCTGGCCCGAGTGAAACACTTCATGGATACCGTGTCTCCTTTCCCGGGGAATGGCTATGGCACAGCGAAGGTGTAGCACTATTAGGATCAGTTATTTAGCATCGATATTCGGCTATCTCTCAGCGTAACCAATCACTGCACAGAGTGTCAGGAACTGGGTGTCAAAGTAGATAGGTAATATTGGCGGTTTTTCTTAGCTCTTGAAGCTCGGTGAAGTGTTCAGATAAAGCGTAAATCTATATGAAATGGATCCCGAAAAAAGGGAATAAAATCACAGCCTGATGGACTGGTTGAATTGTTTAAATATTCATCAAAAATACTCGCTATCGCTCTACAGCATAGTTTTATGAATGAATCACTAGGTCACGGCATTCCTGCAACATGAAGGTTCAATATTCAATACGCTGCGTTAATTGATGGGGAATAAATGAGTTCAATTCGCCACTGTCGATAGCTATTTCGGTTAGCATTTTCTGGATGTTAGATACAGGTGCCATTATGGTTGGATAAGTATACTGCTCCTCCATTTTATCTGAGGGTTATGTCACTGATGTCAATCTGGAATTCCCATCTAACCACGCGCATCTTAGTCGGTGGTCTGTTATTGGTTTCGACTTCAGCAGTTCAAGCAAGTGATGACCAATTCACGCTAGGACGTACCATTTTACTAGGCGCAGGAGATCATGGTGCGACGATTCCTTTAGTCGTTTGTCGTCAGACAAAATATATCAAGGTGAAGGCAGAACGAGATTTAACCCTAGAGCGAGTTGTCGTGACCTATGGTGGCGACCGTACTAAGACGATTTATTTTGACCGTGATATGCGGGGTAGCAAAGAAACTGAGTGGAAATCGTTAGGGTCTCGTCGCTGTGTAAAAAAAATCGAGATATTCGGTAACTCAGATCGCAGTAAAGCTGGTGTGAAAGTTTTCGGCCGAAAATAATGCATTGTTAATTTATATCGATCTTACTGTCACCTGACACCGGCCTCAAACCGGTGTCTTGTTTATGCGAGGCTAGTGCACACGTCCGTCGGTATCAATTTGTAATGGTAAAGTGCGTTGTTGTCTCACTCAGTGAGGTCTAAATGGAATCGGTTGATGCGATCCAGCGTTTTTTATGCCAACACGCTATTGGTGAACGGCCACCACTAGCTGTGGACACCCGAGTCTGAATTGAGGCGGGAAAAAACGTCGTTTTGGTTATGTTTCTATACCATCTGTGAGTGCCTAGAAAACAGGGGTGATTCACATCATGTTGCTAACCTGCTTAGAACCTTAATGTAGCGGGTTGGATCGTGGAAAAATTTTCCTCGCCCGCAAACAAGAAAGTAAAATCACTCTCGCATACCCGTTTTACGGCAGGATGTTGGATCATGCGTTCCGCAAAAATGACGTAATACTCTTCCATCAGGTCCTCTGTTTCACCAAGCAGCACCACACCTTCGCCCGCCAATAACTCTTCTCGGTAAATAGAGGGTGCCATAAAGATCCCCTGATTAAAGAAGCCAAAGGCCTTCATTAAGGCGGCATCGTCAAACTCGCCTAAGATGCGGGGAGAGACGCCTTGCTGCTCAAACCAGTGGGTTAGCTGACGCCCCATGGCGGTACGGCGGCCCGGAATAAGTAGTTTGCGTTCCTCGAGACAGGCGGGAAATGGTTTCTCGGGCAGGGGGGCTTTGCAGAAAAAGCTGACGCCGCAGCCGCCGAGTCGCTTGGAAAGCAGCCCCGCATGTTGGCTAGAATCCACCGGACAGTCGGAGAGAATCATGTCGAGCTTGTGCTCACTGAGTTGCTCCAGCAGTAGCTCGTGGGTCGATTCAAAGCAGCGTAGATGGATAGAGCCATCATTGGGGATCACCGAGAGTAATACTCGGCTAGCGAGTCGTTTGGAGAGGGCATCGGCAATGCCGACATCAAATAGGATCTGGCTCTCCTTGCGATAATTGACGATATCGAGCATCTCGTAAGAGAGGCTGAACATCTTATCGGCATAGCGAAATACCAGCTGGCCCAGCTCGGTTGCCTCAAGGGAGCGCCCTTTGCGTATCAGTAGCTTGCCGCCCAAGCGTTGTTCTAGCAATTTGATCTGACCCGTGACCGTCTGCGGGGTCAAAAAAAGGGCTTCTGCCGCTTGCGTGACAGAGCCCTTTTTCTGGGTCATCCAAAAATAATAAAGATGGTTGTAATTAAGATGTGACATCCGATGGGGTACCCGCGCTGGGCGGACTCCGGTAGCAACTGAGTTCAGCGGCCAGAATGTCATATATGTCGTGGATTGAGTCAACCTCGTTAGCGATAAACCGCTGGTAGATCGTGGTTTTGAGGCTATCTCTGCTGGGCAATTGCTCACTGCAATAGCGGCTGTGAGTGCGTTTAACCATCTCTCCTGCTCGGCTACTGAGTGCTCGTTCGGCAAAGCTCTCGCCAAAGCGGGCTTTCGCTTGCTGATTGCTGAGCAGTAACGCTGTATCCACCACACCGCTTAGGTAGGCGGAACAGCTCACCGATGTCGTCTCTTGTTGGCACGCTTGAAATCCATAGGCCCATGCCACTGGGCTAGCCAGCATGATCAGTAAGCCGAATCCGATCTTTTTACTCATAACCCCTCCGTATTTTGGTCACCATTACGGTTCGGGAGCGCCAATCGCAAGGTTAAGTAGCCGATCAGTGCTGCCATGGTGGAGCCGACCAAGATACCTAGGCGGGAGTAACTGCCGTAGTCCAGTCCACCGTGCTCAAAGGCCAGTGAGGCGATGAACATCGACATGGTAAAACCAATACCGCACAAGATACTGACCGCAAAAATTTGCTTGAAGTTGACGCTGGGGGGCAGTTGGGCGATGCCCAATTTGACCGCCAGCCAGCTGATGGTAAACACCCCAAGCGGCTTACCGATAAACAGTCCGAGCATAATTCCCATCGGTACTGGACTGAGCAGGGAGGAGAGACCAATCCCTTCCAACGACACACCGGCGTTGGCAAAAGCAAACAGCGGCAGGATCAGGTAGGCGCTCCAAGGATGCAGTGCATGTTCTAAGTGCTTGAGTGGCGACCCATGGTGTCGACCTTTAAGGGGGATCATAAAACCCACGACGACCCCCGCTAAGGTGGCATGGACGCCCGACTTCAGCACCGCAACCCACAGGATTAAGCCCACAAGCATATAGAGGCTGATCCTGTCCTCACCACGACGGTTCATCCAAAAGAGGATTAAGGTTGCCAATATGCCGGCTGCCAGTGCCGTTAGCGATAGCTGCTGGGTATAGAAGAGCGCAATGATGATAATAACGCCGAGGTCATCCATGATGGCCAAGGCCAATAGAAAGACTTTAAGGCTGACTGGGACTCGCTTGCCCAGTAGCGCCATTACCCCAAGGGCAAACGCGATATCCGTTGCCGCAGGAATTGCCCATCCTGCACGTGCTACCTCATCGGAATAATTGAAAAAAGCATAAATCAGTGCAGGCGCCAACATGCCGCCTACCGCTGCAATGGCTGGAAAGGTGGCTTGTACCCGTGAAGAGAGCGCCCCCTCTAACATTTCACGTTTCACTTCTAAGCCAACCAGCAGGAAGAAAATGGCCATAAAGCCATCGTTGATCCACAGTAGCAGCGGTTTATTGATGTCGAGGGCGGCGATCCGCACCTGAACAGGCGTATCGAGGAATGCTTGATAGCTACCGGCCAGTGCGGTGTTCGCCAAAATCATGGCCAGTATGGCGGCCAGGATTAAAATGATGCCAGAAGCCGCCTCCAGCTCGAGAAACTTTTTAATTACATTACTCATGGTTAGGTGATCCACAGTCTGACGTTGGTGTGAGTCTATACCTCACTAAAACCAATGGAAAATCGTTTCTTACTGCTAGAAACAACGGAAAAACCGAAGGTTAGCCGCTAATGGACCTCTATTTCCTATCGCTGATAGAGGGTAGAAGCGGCTATGCCTCTGCTGCGTTTTATCGGCCGAAGCAGCCTAAGGATGAATGTCGACCTATCTCTTTGCATAAAGGCGATATGCCAAGTGAGCTGGCTAGGAGAGCGTATTACGGGAATAACGGCCAGCGAGGTGCTGACCGTTAATTAAGAGTGGTGGAGGCTGGCGGGCTAACCCTATCTAGGGCCGTGTCACTGGCGACGCGCTGCAACCGGTCGTCATGATGGAAGGATAACCCGTTGATGGTTTGGTTAGGCAGGTAGGCTCAGACGGGCAACCGCTTCGACGTGCATCGAGTGCGGGAACATGTCGACCGGTTGGATCTCGTCCAGCACGAAGCCCTGCTTGACCAGCCAAGCGAGATCGCGGGCTAGGGTCTGCGGGTTGCAGGAGACATAGACCAGCCGGCGCGGCGCCATGGCCACTAGCGTTTGCAGCACCGCTTTGTCGCAGCCTTTGCGCGGCGGGTCCATCACCACCACATCAGCAGTCACGCCCTGGGCATGTAGCTCGGGCATCAGCTGCTCCGCTTTGCCAACGTGGAACTCGGTCTGCTCGATGCCGTTGAGGGCCGCATTGCGGCGGGCATCGCTGATGGCACTCTCCACCGACTCTATTCCCACCACCTTGGCAGCCTTGCCCGCCAGGAACAGGGAGATAGTGCCGATGCCACAATAGATGTCGAACACGGTCTCGTTGCCGGTCAGCTCGCAATATTCCAGCGCCTTGGAGTAGAGCACGTCGGTCTGGCTCGGGTTGTTCTGGAAGAAGGAGAGCGGTGAGATCTCGAACTCAAGCTCGTGGATCTTGTCGCGGATCACCCCGCTGCCCAGCAGCGCGCGGTTCTTATCACCCAAGATCCGGTTGGTACGCTCCTCGTTGATGTTCTGCACCAGAGTGGTGATCGGCAGATCCTGCAAGGCGATCAGTAGCTCAGCTTCGAACGGTAGCTCCTCGCCCAGCGTTACCAGCACCACCATCAGCTCGCCGCTCTTAAACCCTTTGCGGGTCATCAGGTTGCGCACGCAGCCGGTGTGGTTCACCTCGTCATAAGCTTTGATCTCGTGCTCGCGCATCCAGTTGCGTACCCGAGCGTTCAGCTCGATGTGTAGCGAATCTTGTACCGCACAGTCATCGGCGGTGATCAGGTCATGAGAGTGCTTGCGATAAAAGCCGATTTCAGCACCGGCATCGCAGCTGCGCACTGCATATTGCGCCTTGTTGCGATAGGCAAACGGCGTCTCCATGCCGAGGATAGGGTTAACGATGGTCTCGCCGAGCCCGACCTGTGCCAGCGCGCTCTGCACCAAGCCCTGCTTGAGCTTGAGCTGAGCCGGATAGGCCAGCGGACGGACCTGACAACCACCGCACTCGGTATTGGGGCAGAAATCGGCGACTCGATCGGCAGAGGGCTGGCGCAGCTCGATGATCTTGCCGTGCAGATAGTTCGGCTTGACCTCGGTCAGCTCCACTAGCGCCTGCTCACCCGGCAGCAGACCTTCGACAAACAGGGGGCGGTCGAATAGGCGTCCTTTGCCATCACCTTTATCGGTCAGTTCGAGGATCTCGATCGGGTGTTGATGTCCCACTAGCGGCATGAGCGGCTCCAAAAAAACATAGATAAAGAAAAATAATGGGAATGGTAGGGGATGACAATCAAGGCTCATCCCTCACAAGCATCTGCCCATCGAGAAAAGGGGGCAGAGTTTAGCGAAAATCCGCACAAAATGCAGGCATTAAAGGTCAGCTTGCTGCAAAAGATGGGGGGCAGTGAGGTGCGGTCAGGACCTGTAACTCGTTATCTGGCCGATGAGATCCTTTGTTCCGTTTGATGAGGTTAGTACGGGGCTCACTCCTTCCTCCTTTCAAACAAGAAACCCCTACTCGTTGCAGTACCAACTTTCGGGGTTTTCCTCATAAGGCGGCGTGGGGCGTGGTGTTATGCCAGATTAGGCCGCTTCTGATTTTTCACGGATTAATTTATCCACTACCCCTGGGTCAGCCAGGGTGGAGATATCCCCGAGGCTATCGGTTTCACCAGTGGCAATTTTACGCAAAATACGCCGCATGATTTTTCCGGAGCGGGTTTTCGGTAGCCCCTCCGCCCAGTGGATCACATCGGGAGTGGCGATAGCGCCGATCTCTTTACGTACCCACTCCTTGACATCTTTGTGCAGCTCGCGGTTTGGTTCTTCGCCAGCAATGAGGGTGACATAGGCATAGATGCCCTGACCTTTGATTTCATGTGGCACCCCCACGACTGCCGCTTCGGCAATCTTGGGATGGGCAACCAGCGCCGATTCGATTTCAGCCGTGCCCATGCGGTGGCCGGAGACGTTGAGCACATCATCGACTCGACCCGTGATCCAGTAGTAGCCATCATCATCACGACGGGCACCATCACCGGTAAAATAACGGCCGGGGAAGGTCGAAAAATAGGTCTGTTCGAAGCGCTCATGATCGCCATAAACCGTGCGCATTTGACCGGGCCAAGCGTCGGCGATCACTAGGTTACCTTCGGTGGCCCCTTCCAGCGGCTCGCCCATGTTGTCGACTAGCATGGGTTGCACGCCAAAAAGAGGGCGGCTGGCTGAGCCTGGTTTCAGATCAGTGACCCCAGGTAGAGGACTTATCAAGATCCCCCCTGTTTCGGTTTGCCACCAGGTATCGACGATAGGGCAACGCTCGTCACCAATGGTGCGGTAGTACCACTCCCACGCTTCTGGGTTGATCGGCTCACCCACCGAACCCATGATGCGTAGACTCTGGCGCGACGTGCCTTCGATGGCTGCATTGCCCTTGGCCATCAGGGCGCGAATGGCGGTCGGGGCGGTATAGAGAATGGTGACTTGATGCTTGTCGACGACCTGACTCATGCGATTAGTAGCCGGGTAGTTTGGCACGCCTTCAAACATGATGGTGGTCGCGCCATTCGCCAGTGGTCCATAGACTAGGTACGAGTGGCCAGTCACCCAGCCTACGTCAGCGGTGCACCAATAGATATCTTCCTCGTGGTAATCAAAGACGTATTTGAACGTCAACGCGGCATACACCAAATAGCCACCAGTCGTGTGTAGCACTCCTTTCGGCTTGCCTGTCGAGCCAGAGGTATAAAGGATGAAGAGGGGATCTTCAGCATTCATCGCCTCTGGTGGGCAGTCGCTGCTGACGGCGGCGGTTGCCTCGTGCCACCACAGATCGCGATGTGGATGCCAAGCGACATTGCCGCCGGTCCGTTTGAGCACGATCACTTTGTTGACACGAGTCTCAGGGTTAGTGAGGGCCTCATCGACGTTCTTTTTAAGTGGAACGGCGCGGCCGCCCCGTAGGCCTTCATCGGCGGTAATGACGATGGAGGAGCCTGAATCAATAATACGGCCTGCTAAGGCCTCAGGTGAAAAACCACCGAATACGATGCTGTGAACGGCACCGATACGGGTACAGGCCAGCATGGCGATGGCGGCTTCGGGCACCATGGGCATGTGGAGACAGACGACGTCGCCACGATGTACCCCTTGTGCTTTCAATACGTTGGCAAACTTGCACACTTCGCGGTGCAATTCGCGATAGGTGAGTTTGCGATCTTCGGCGGGGTTGTCCCCTTCCCAGATGATCGCTACTTTGTCGCCCCGTTCGGCAAGATGGCGATCGAGACAGTTGGCAGAGACGTTGAGTTGGCCATCTTCAAACCATTTGATGGCAACATGGCCCGGATCATAGGAGGTGTTTTTGACCTTGCTATAGGGCTTCATCCAGTCGAGGATTTTTCCCTGCTCTCCCCAGAAAGCGTCCGGATTGGCGATGGATGCTTGATACATGGCCTCATAGCCGGCTTTGTCCAGTAGGGCGTTATCTCGAATATGAGACTTGACTGGGTAGACCTTACTCTCGCTCATCTGTCACTCCTTTGAATACAACCTTTTAATAATTGAGTAACAACTTATACCTTTGCGAAAGAAGGGCCTATTAGACTTTTGGATAGACGATATTGATAGAAAACACAGAGGGGATTTGTCGTAGGGGGAGGCAGGGGCTTAACGCGAGTGTTAGCGACTTGTGGGCTTGGCCCCTGCCGAGGTCAATTAATGTCCTTGCTGCAGATGCAGTAGGGTGCTCATGTGCTCTGCTGCCAGTGGTTTACTAAACAAATAGCCCTGTCCTTCACCACAATGAAGGGATTGTAAACACTGGTGCTGCTCTGGGGTTTCAATCCCTTCAGCGGTCACTGCCATATTCAGGCTGCTGGCAAGTTTGATGATGGTGCGGCATAGCTCGCGGCTTTGCTTGTCCTCAGGGAGTGGTTGTACAAAGGCTCGATCTATCTTGATACGGTCAATCGGTAAGCTTCTGAGCAAGCTGAGTGAAGAAAAACCGGTACCGAAGTCGTCTATAGCGATGTGAGCCCCCAGTGCCTTTAGCTGCTCAAAGAGTTGCAGACTATGATCCACTCGCTGAATGATGCTCTCGGTCACTTCGATTTCTAAGCGCTGCGCTGGAAAACCTGTCTCGGCCAAGATGGTCGCGACTTGATTCACATAGCGCGGTGATCTCATCTCTCTTACTGATACGTTGATCGACAGGCGAGGTACGCAAAGGCCGATTGCTAACCACTGTTGTACCTGCTGGCAGGCATGGCGCATGACCCACTCCCCAACACGATCAATCAGGCCGCACTCTTCTGCTACTGAAATGAAGCTAAATGGCGCAATCATGCCCCGTTGCGGGTGGCGCCAACGAATCAGTGCTTCCACGCCACTGAGCGTTCCTGTCGCGAGGTTAGTGATCGGTTGATAGAACACGCACAGCTGATCCTGTTCCAGCGCTTTGAGTAGCCCTTGTTCTATTTGCATTTTCTCACGCGCCTTGGCAGTCATGCTGGGAGCATAAAATTTATAGTCGTTACGACCTTGGTATTTGGCTTCGAGCATGGCGCTATCTGCTGCGCGGATCAGGGTGTCGGGGGTTCTGGCATGCTCAGGATAGATGGCAATACCAATGCTAGCGGAGATAATCACTTGCTCGTGCGCCAAGGTGACGGGGTCACGTAGAATGGCCAATAGGTCATTGGCCAGTGTTGCGAGTTCTTTGGTTTGTTCGAGGTAAGGTACGAGCACCAGAAATTCATTATCGCCGTACCGCGTCACCACATCGCTATGTTGCAAGTGCTCGCAAAGCCGTTCAGCCAGCTGCTTGAGTAGCTGATCGCTTGTACTTTGCCCGAGATTGTCATTAATGAGTTTTAGTCCATCTACATCGATAAACAGTAATCCTAAACGCTGGCGGTTGAGCTTGGCGGTTTGCAGTTCCAGCGTCAGCCTCTCTTGTAGTAAGTGACGATTACCAAGCCCTGTAAGAGGATCGTGATAGGCGAGGTAGTTGAGATCCGCCTCAATCTTACGGATGGGACTAATGTCTGACAGGGCGACGACATAATGGATTGTGTGATGGTAGCGATCACAAACGGGGTTTATTTGTAACAACGAGGCGAAATAACCCCCGTCTTTACGTACACACATCATTTCTCCGCGCCAAGCACGTACGCTAGGCTTTATTTGGTGCCAGGGGGGGCTGCTGTCAGCATAATATTTGGGATGCATGATGCTATCGAGTGTACTGCCTTGTATCTCTTCTAAAGAGTATTGGGTTAACTGAGTGAAAGCTGGGTTGACCGATACAATCTGAAACTGACTGTCCATGATGATGATCCCCTCAGCCGTGGTATCGAATACCACATTGGCCTGATGTAAGCGTGCTTCTTGGAGGCGGCGAGTGGTCGCATTATGGATCACGCCCATGACTCGGCGACCAAGAGATTCGCTTGCAGGGAGATAGTCAGCATGAATGTCCACCCAGCGTCGCTCTTGAGTCGGGGTTAAATAACTCAGAGTGAGGTGGATGGGGGCGTCCCCTTCCAATGCGGTGCTCAGTTGCTGAGCTGACTCTGATTCGAAGCAGGTGATAAAGTCTTGGATACCACCGCTAAAATACCTCGCTTGGCAACCTAAGAGTTCATCCATCTGACCATCGAACAGCAGGCGATCTTCGGTTATATGCCATTCCCATACGCCTATTTGTGCCGCTCGCATGGCGAGTTGCAGGCGCTGCTCGGTTTCATACTGCCGAGTAACATCTTTGACGATGGCGAGGATACCACTCAATTCGCCTCGCTCATCCATCATGGGACTATACGTGGCTTGCCACCGCCGATAGTGGCGATCATGGTTGATTGTTTGGCCGATAATCGCGATATCGACGGATGGGACGCCGCCGTGCATGAGTTGCTGGAAGAGCGGTTCAAGGGTCGGTGCAAGAGAGGGCGCTATATCGCGTAGATGCTTGCCTTGGTGCTCCTCAATAGTTTTACCATTAATGTCTGCCAGCACCTGATTGACCTTGCGATATCTGAGTTCTCGGTCAAATACCGCAATACCTAGCGGGGCTGAATCCATAAGCTGTTCGAGGACCGAGTGATCAGAGAGCTGTGATGACAGGGCCTGGAGGTCGGCCATAGCGAGTTTATCAGCCATAACAATTCCATTATTGACAATGATGTTATTTGTGCTGATTGAGTATGGCACCAACCGACAATGTGTGTGCCTGAAAGGGTTATCTATTGCGTGTTATTTCGGTTGATGCGCGCGACCGTTAGCGCGAGTGAGTAGGGGGCTGGTTAAGGATCTTCATGACGTTCTGCCCCACCCTGACCTTGCGGTTCAGGAGGGGCAGATGACCGTTCGTTCTCGTATCAACAGTCAGTCGGCATCGTCGGCGGATTTGATCAGATTCAGATAATTTGCGTCCATCTGCAGAAAAATGCCTAGTAAACGGGCGCTGGCGCCATAAAAACCAAATGCATCAGCTGCGTGGCAACGTGCTTCAAAATGGGGAAACCACGGGAGCAGATGGCAGTGAAGTAACGACTCTTGCTGGGTGAGCCAGGTTGTGCGTTGCGGTGTTGTGCTGGCCTCCATCGCTTGGGTAATGAGTTGGCTCATTACATCTAATTGAACAGCTAGGTGATCAGTGGGGTCTTTGAGCTGGTCATGACGGTGAATGCCAAGGCGACTGACGCACTCTGTGAGTTGAAACGCAGGAAAGGTGCTGAGTGGCTCAGCTGGATGGTAGAGCGATGCAAAAGGCAGGGCGCCTTGCTCAGGCTTCACCAAAAATAAGTGACCAAAGTCAGCAGCCAGTGATGACTGGCGGTTATGACGGATGAGTAGCCGCGCAATCACCTCGTTCAGCGCCCCGACGGCATCGCGCATCGGATCGAGGGTTGCGAGGCTTTTTAAAAAGCTGCGTACGTCATAGGCACCATATTCGGCAATCTGTTCATCACTTAGTTCGGTTGCGAACAGCGTGGAAAACCACCAGTAAAGTTCAGCGCGGCGCTCGCTGGTGGCTATAAAATCCTGCATTTTTCCTCCGTATATCACTATCGGGAGTCTTGATGGTGGTCGATTCTAACCACATCCCCTTGGCGTTGGCTAACCCAATAACCCCTTTCACATCATATCCCACTGCCTCACTTAACGATGCCGTCTTGCCCTTCCCCAAGGAAGAATGCCAAGACTGGGCGCTTATCTGGCTTGGATTCTGTGCTTGCGAGCGAGTGGCGAGTATGTAGGTCAGCCAGTGGGCCGCTCGTCGCTGGTATGTATGGCCTGCGCTCGCGGCGAACGATGGGGGATGTATTGCCGAAGTTGGCATGGTGCTGGGTTTATTCAGCCAGAGCTGAACAAACCCAAGCAACCCATAGCGTTAGCGTGATGTGGCACCAACACAGCTCGGGGTACGTGGCGCTTGGCCCTTTTGTTGCCACTCGCTAGGCGTGTAAGTGTGCAGTGCTAGTGCGTGCACAGAACTAGCTAATTCATCGGCAAGGATGGCATTGACCCTGCGATGGCGCCCGAGTAAACGCTCGCCCTCAAAGTGTGAGCTGACAATGATGACCTTGAAGTGGCTTTCAGCACCGGGCGTTGAACGATGCATATGGCTTTCATTGACCACCTCCAACTCACAAGGTGAGAGGGCTGCGGTGAGTTTATCGACGATCAGTTGCTGGATGGACATAACGCGGATCTCATGGAAAAAATATGGCCTCATTCTAGCGGTAGTTCAGTGCGCCGTTAATGCCAAAGCTGTGCCGAACTAAAGAAGGGGTGGCGATTCGCCCGCTAGCAAACTGGTTAATTTATTTTTGCTCGCTAGAATAGCGCCACTTTGCGCCCGCTGGCGCCCCGTTAAGGTTGATACCGAGATCGATCCATGATGCAAACCTTACTTGAGACCCCCCATTGCCGGTTTACCCTCTATCGTTACCCGCGCCAATCTCGGGAGACATTACAAGCATGGGATGCGGCCGATGAGTATCTGATCGATACGCTAGCCCAGATGCCGCTGACAGGAGCGGGGCCTGTGGTCATCATGAATGATGGTTTTGGGGCGCTCACGGCATTCTTACATCCCCATTCGCCTTGCTGTGTCACCGACTCCTACATCAGCGAGCGGGCAACCTTAGCTAATTTGGCTGAAAATGGCTTGGATGTGAGCGGTGTGTGTTTACAAGATGCGTTGGCACCCTTGCCCGCCTCTCCTGCGTTAGTCGTGATTAAAGTCACTAAGTATCAAGCGCTGTTAGAGCACCAACTGCTGGCGTTGCGTCAGGTCGTGACCAGCAACACCCAGGTCATTGCCGCAGGCAAGGCCAAAGATATCCATACCTCCACGTTGCAGCTGTTTGAGAAATACCTCGGGCCGACTCACACCTCATTAGCGTGGAAAAAGGCGCGCCTGATCCATTGTCAGCCGCAGGCAAAGCGGCCGGCACTGGCTAACCCCTTCCCAACTTGCTGGCCACTGGTGGGCAGCGAACTCTTGATCCATAACCATGCCAACGTCTTTTCCCGCACTAGCCTCGATATCGGTGCCCGTTTCATGCTCGATAACCTGCCCATCCACAGTGCGCGTCGAGTGATTGATCTGGGCTGTGGCAATGGGGTATTAGGGTTGTCATTGTTGGCGAAAGATGCAGAGGTCGAGGTGACCTTCATTGACGAATCCTATATGGCGGTTGCCTCAGCGAGGTTGAATGTCGAACACAATCTGGCCAATGACCTGCCGCGAGCGCGGTTCATGGTCAATAACTGCCTAGACAATGTGGTAGTGGGATCGGCAGACAGGATTTTGTGCAATCCCCCTTTTCATCAATTACAAGCGATCACGGATCATATCGCTTGGCAGATGTTTAGCGATGCGCAGCGGGTGTTGCCTCAAGGAGGGGAACTCTGGATAGTAGGCAACCGCCATTTGGACTATCACCAGAAACTAAAACGCCTGTTTGGTAACGCCCACGTCGTTGCCTCAAACAGCAAGTTCGTTATTTTGAAAGCGATTAAACGTTAAAGGAAACCAATAATGAAAAAATCACTCTTGCTGCTGGTCACTCTGATGTTGAGTGGTTGTGCGACTCACTGGCCAGAGACTGCCTTGCTTAACCCACAGATTATCCCTGCCAACCAGCAATATTACGCCGGTAACCGCATCACCATGGAAGGGGTGGATAAGCGTGAAGCGGCCCACGTCTTCTACATCAAGAAAAAAGAGAAGACGCCCGTGTTGGTTAACAGCGAACGCCCTCTCAATTTGTTGCTAGCCGAGAAGCTAGCAGAAGGGTTGCGCAGCCAAGGGTTAGAAGTGGGTAACAGCGGCACGACCAATCTGACGCTCGCTATTTCCAGCGCCGTGGTGACGGTCGAAGAGCAGACTTTTACCTACATCACTAAGTCACGGGTGAGCTTACAAGTGATGGCCGATTTTCAGGGTAATCGGCTGAGCAAGCAGTTCAATATGTCGTCAAGTAAAGAGGAACCAGGCGAGCCGAGTATTGCTGAGTTGGAGTTTCTTTTGAATCAACAGCTGGGTAACTTGCTGCAACAGATCATGGCTGATGAGGCCCTGCGTAGCTATCTTAAAGGTCAACCCAGCTAACAGAAGGAGAGGCTAGATGATGAAAAAATGGTGGTTTGTAGCCATGCTGTTTGCCCCACTGGCATTGGCTGCGCCGAGAGTGCAGATGGAGACCAATCACGGCAATATCGTGATCGAACTAGCCCCTAAGCAGGCGCCGCAAACGGTGAAGAATTTTTTGCGTTATGTGGCGGATGGTAGCTATGACGGCAGCGTGTTTCATCGGGTGATCCGCAATTTTGTCGTGCAAGGGGGGGGATATAATCAGCAGTTCCAACAGCTGCCGACCTTCGAACCTGTCATCAATGAATCCAAAGGTGGGTTGCCGAACAAACGTGGCACCATTGCGATGGCTCGCACCCAAGCCGTTGACAGTGCTACCCGCCAGTTCTATTTCAATTTGGTGGATAATAACAACCTTAACGCCAGTGGTGGTGCTGGTTACACCGTATTTGGTGAGGTCGTCCAGGGCATGAATGTGCTGGATAAATTAGCCCAAGTGCAAACGAGTTACAGCTCGATTCTGCGGGCTAAAGATGTGCCGACAAGCCCGATTATTCTAAAAAAAGTTGTGTTGCTGGCCGACAGCACAGCGGAGAAAAAAACGACCCCCTAACGGTTAGCACGACCGTGCATCAGGTGTCATGCACATCGCTGTTTGAGCCAAAGCCCACCCACTGAGGTGGGCTTTTTGCTGGCTGAGGGACAGCCCTAGATGACGCCAAATCTTGGCTAGCGCCGGTTAACCTGCCAGAATGCTGCACTTTTCCCAGACCCATCAGGTAGTTGAATATGTCTAACAAACTGAGCTGGAGAGATGCTTTGGCTGTTTATCTGCAAGCCAGGGTATTGATTCTATTTGCCATGGGCTTCTCGTCTGGGCTGCCTCTGCTACTAGTATTTGGCACCCTCTCATTTTGGCTGCGCGAAGCACAGATCAGTCTGACCGATATTGGTTATATGAGCTGGGTTGCCCTGGCGTATGGGGTGAAATGGCTATGGTCGCCCTTGGTCGACAGATTGCCACTTCCCCTGCTCTCGCGGTTACTCGGGCGGCGGCGCAGTTGGATGCTGCTCTCTCAGTTGCTCATTGCCAGCGCCTTGGTCGGGATGGCCTTCTGTGATCCCCAGACTCAGCTAGCCCAACTTGCCCTGTTTGCGCTGCTGGTGGCGTTTTCCTCCGCGACTCAAGATATTGTGATTGATGCCTATCGGATCGAATCGGCGCCAGAGCGCCTGCAGGCTGCGATGGCGGCCGCTTATATGACGGGCTACCGGCTGGCGATGATCATGGCGGGAGCTGGCGCATTGGCGCTTGCCGCTTGGCTTGGCAGTAACAGTGGTTATGACTATCGAGGCTGGCAGTTAACCTACCTACTGATGGCCGCCCTGATGTCGCTCGGTATTATCACCACCCTGCTATGTCATGAGCCAGTGATTGATGTGGCTGGCCAAGATAGTCAGCAAGCTGCCCGCAAGGCCCAATTGCTGTCGCGGGGATGGCCGAGGTCACTTGCGGGCCTCGGTGCTTGGGTACATGAGGCTATCTGGTGTCCCTTTGCCGATTTTTTTCATCGCTATGGGCGCTCGGCACTGCTGATCTTGGGCCTGATTGCCTGCTATCGCATCTCGGATGTGGTAATGGGGGTCATGTCTAATAGCTTTTATGTGGATATGCAGTTCAGCAAGACCGAAGTGGCCACCATTACCAAGGTGTATGGGGTGATCATGACCTTGGTCGGCGCGGCCCTTGGGGGCGTGCTGGTGATGCGCTTTGGCACCTTACGCATTCTATTTGTGGGGGCGCTGCTCACCGCGAGCACTAACTTGCTGTTCGCCTTACTCAATGAAATGGGCCACAACCTGCAACTGCTAACCCTGATTATTTCACTCGATAACCTCAGTGCGGGGATCGCTACCGCAGCATTTATTACTTACTTGTCGAGTCTGACCAATGTGGCGTTTTCAGCGACCCAGTATGCGTTATTCAGCTCGGTCATGTTGCTGTTGCCAAAATTGCTGGCGGGATTCTCTGGGGCCGTGGTCGAGCAAGTGGGGTATAGCGCCTTTTTTGTCGGTACCAGCCTGCTGGGTGTGCCTGTGCTGCTACTGATCGTCTGGGTTGCAAAGCGGGCAAATAGATTCACAGCGGAGGCTGAATCGTCTTGAAGATAGGCAAAAAGTCGGGGTGATTAGATTCACATTTCCAAAGAAAGTTCCCTGAGAATGGTTTCACCACAAATTTAATTTGATTAGAATCGCTGCCCGCCCTCAGGGGCTGGCGATGGAAAACCTCAACTAAACGTACAAGAGACCAATAAAATGGCCAAATTTACCAAGACGCTGATCGCTGCCGGTCTGCTGACTGCTGCTGCCACCCCAGCCTTTGCTGCTGATTACAGTGGTGACATCCACAAGAATGACTACAAGTGGATGCAGTTCAACATCATGCATACCATTGACCAGAAGCCTCATGGTCCGGATGGTTACAACGACACCTACTTTGAAATGGAGTTTGGTGGTCGTTCCGGTATTTTTGACCTGTATGGTTATGTTGATTATTTCGACATTTTTGATTCCAAGCACAGTGACAAGCACAAGCAAGAAAACCTCTTTATGAAGTTTGCGCCACGCGTGTCGCTGGATGCCTTGACTGGTCAGGATCTCTCCTTTGGCCCAGTCCAAGAGGTTTACGTTGCTTCCCTGTTTAACATCGGTGGCGTTCAGGGGCTAAACGATGCGTTTGTGGGGATCGGCGCAGACGTGATGGTGCCTTGGTTTGGTAAAGTGGGCATGAACCTGTACAAGCGTCATGCCAATGAGACCTTCAGTGGTGAAGGCGAAGGTTGGGATGGTCAGCAGTTCTCGATGAACTGGTTTAAGCCTTTCTACACTTTTGCTAACGGTAGCTTTGTCGCTTACCAAGGTTATCTGGATTACACCTGGGGCATGAAGGAGACCACTCACTCCGATGGCCTGGCCACTTTCCACGGCCTTTACTGGCACTCTGACCGTTATGCGGTTGGCTACGGTCTGAAGTACTTTAACGAAATCTACGGTATCGATAACTCTGACGCCTTCAAATCGACCGGTTTCGGCCACTACTTCTCTGTGACCTATAAGTTCTAAATAAATGTGGTGAGTTACCACGGCGTCACTGACGTTTCCCTATCCGGCATGTTAGTTGACTGATGAAATAGCCTGAGTTCGGCATGGTTCCGCACTCAGGCTATTTTTTTGCGCTGCGTTGCGGATGGTCACCGTAAATTTAGCCCTTGGGCCGCAACGCCCAGCCTGCTAAAATTCCGCCCTTGAAATTTCCTGGGCCCCGCGCCCGTTCTAGCTAAGGTCTACCGCGATGCGTACCAGCCAATATCTGCTTTCCACTCTCAAGGAAACCCCCTCCGACGCTGAAGTCATCAGCCACCAGCTGATGCTGCGCGCCGGGATGATCCGTAAACTGGCCTCCGGCATGTATGCCTGGTTGCCAACCGGTCTGCGGGTACTGAAAAAAATCGAGAACATTGTTCGCGAAGAGATGAACAATGCTGGTGCCATCGAAGTCTCCATGCCGGTGGTGCAGCCTGCCGAGCTGTGGCAGGAGTCCGGCCGCTGGGACGACTACGGTCCCGAACTGTGCCGTCTGACCGACCGCCATAACCGCCCCTTCGTGCTGGGCCCGACCCACGAAGAGGTGATCACCTCGCTGGTCCGTTTTGAAGTGAACAGCTACAAGCAGCTGCCGCTCAACCTCTACCAGATCCAGACCAAGTTCCGCGACGAAGTACGCCCCCGTTTCGGCGTGATGCGTGGCCGCGAATTCCTGATGAAGGATGCCTACTCCTTCCACCTCGACAAGGAATCCTTGGTCGATACCTACGAGAAGATGCACGCCGCCTACTGTAAGGCTTTCACCCGCATGGGCCTGAATTTTCGTCCGGTGCAGGCCGATACCGGCTCCATCGGGGGGACTGGTTCCCACGAATTCCAGGTGCTGGCCGAGAGCGGTGAAGATTTGATCGCCTTCTCCGACAGCTCCGATTACGCCGCCAACATCGAGATGGCCGAAGCGCTGGCACCAAAGGGCGAGCGCGCTGCTGCCACCGCAGCCCTGACCAAGGTTGCCACCCCGAACGTCCACACCATCGACGAAGTGGCCGCCTTCCTGAACGTGGCGCCGACCGCCATCGCCAAGACCCTGCTGGTACTGGCCGAAGAGGACGAGCACGGCAAGCAGGCGGTCATCGCGCTGGTACTGCGTGGCGACCACGAGCTGAACGAAATCAAGGCTGAGAAACTGGCTGGCGTGGCCAACCCGCTGACCTTCGCCAACGACGAGCAGATCAAAGCTTCCGCCGGTTGCGACGCGGGCTCCATCGGCCCGGTCGGTTTTGCCGGTCGCATCATCGTCGATCGCAGCGCTGCCCATCTGGCGGACTTCGTCTGCGGCGCCAACGAGACCGGCTGCCACCTGACCGGTGCCAACTGGGATCGCGACATCACCGCTTACGAAGTTGCCGACCTGCGCAACGTAGTAGAAGGCGACCCGAGCCCGTGCGGCCAGGGCAAGCTGCTGCTCAAGCGCGGTATCGAAGTGGGCCACATCTTCCAGCTGGGTACCAAGTACTCCGAAGCGATGAAGGCGAACGTGCTGAACGAGGGCGGCAAGTCTGTCACCATGGAGATGGGTTGCTACGGTATCGGGGTGTCCCGTCTGGTGGCTGCCGCCATCGAGCAGAACAACGACCAGTACGGCATCATCTGGCCAGACGCCATCGCCCCATTCGAAGTAGCTATCGTGCCGATGAACATGCACAAGTCCGAGCGCGTGGCCGAGCAGGCACAGCAGTTCTACGCCGAGCTGAAAGCCGCTGGTGTCGATGTGCTGTTCGACGACCGTAAAGAGCGCCCAGGCGTGATGTTCGCCGACATGGAGCTGCTGGGCATCCCGCACGCCATCGTCATCGGCGATCGCGGTCTGGACAATGGCGTGGTGGAGTACAAGTGCCGCCGCACCGGCGAGAAGCAGGAAGTGGCGATCAGCGAGATCGTTGCCCTGCTCAAGGCCAAGCAGGGCCGTTAATTTCATGGCGCTTCTGATGACGACAACAGGCCAATAAGCCGGTTGTTTGCTCGCAAACAGGCAAAACCCCTCTTGTGTTAAGAGGGGTTTTTTCATTGGGGGAGGGGCACATTGGCTTGTGGGCACAAGATGCGGGTAACGGGTTGGCGGGAACGATGAGAGCCACGTTTTAGCTGATGTTGCCAGCGTAGCGCCGTGTCATTGCGCGCTCAGCGGCTCTTTAAGAGCGCTGATCAGTCGCAGATAACGGGCTGGCAGCGGCCACTCGGCACGATAGATCAGCCAGAGGGTGTCGATCACCTCAGGCTGGCCTTGGATCACTCGGATCTGCGCTTGCTGGGCAAAGGCGGTCACGGCGAAACGGGGCAGCACGGTAAAGCCGAGACCACGGGCGACGGGCGCCAAGATCAGGCCAATTTGGTTGGTAAAACCGCGCGCAGGGATCTCCGCAAAACGCTGACCGGGGTAGCGGCGCCCCAGCAGGCGTAACGCCATGCTGTGACCATCTGGGTGATCGATGAAACCGAGCCGGCAGAGCTGCTGCCAGCTTGGTTCGGCGCCATCATTGGGAAGCACTAAGCAGAGTGGCTCGCGGGCGAAGGGCTCGGCGGTGAGGCTAGGATGATCAGGCGGTTGATCCACCAAGCCCAGATCGCAACGGCCACTCAGCACCGCTTGCACTATCTCTGG
>NZ_PGGC01000082.1 GCF_002795305.1 Aeromonas cavernicola | reverse complement strand
CTTGTCAAAATTACGAGCATCGGCGCCAATGGATGGTCGATAAGCTTGGTCAGCTGTCACGCCTGTTTGCCATCAGCGTTTGCGCCTATGCGGTGATGAGCAATCACTATCACCTCGTCCTCAAGGTAGAGCCCGAGACCGCTGCAAGCTGGACCGAGCGGGAAGTGGCTGAGCGCTGGGCGGCCCTGTTTCAATGGCCACTGCTGGTCAGACGTTGGTATCAAGGCGAATGCCTGCTTGAGCCGGAGCTGGTCGTAGTGCAGCAACTTATCCACCTATGGCGCGAGCGGCTGCACTCCATTAGCTGGTTGGTGCGCTTGCTCAATGAGACGCTTGCCCGTCAAGCCAACAAGGAGGATGGCTGCAAAGGCCATTTCTGGGAGGGGCGCTTCAAGAGTCAGGCGCTGCTCAGCGACTCAGCCCTGCTGGCCTGCATGGCATATGTGGATCTCAACCCAATACGGGCGGCGCTAACCGATCGGCCCGAGCAGAGTGATTACACCAGTATCAAGCAGCGACTGGATAACGGGCCCACCGATCCATTGCCACCGCTGCTGCTGCCATTTGCCCGTCAAGGCAAGCCCGATGGCCTACCTTATCTTTTTGCTGACTATCTCAAGCTGGTCGATTGGACGGGGCGTGCTATTCGGGCTAACAAACGGGGACATATTCCCGCTCACCTAGCGCCCATTCTGGTAAGGCTGGGCCTCGATGGTGGCCGCTGGCTACAACAGGTGACCCTGTTTCGACGACCGGGGATCAGGGTGGTGGGAGACCAAGCACATCGCCAACAATTCGCCCGTCACTGTGGCCAACAACGATGCCATCAGCCTTCTTGTTAATCCACTAGCCGCTACCCTCCCCCTTCTTCTGGCATCATTCCCGATGTCAGGCATCACTGCGCCTACACGAACCGATTAATTAGGGAAACGCAGCGAATTTACCAAAGCTCGGCGGATTTTTTTGAATGCGTATTTGTGATAGCGGGTCCCATCACTCAGCGCTGGGTAATGGAAAAAGGTGGGTGTCCTGAAAATCGCTCTGAAAATCGCTCTGAAAATCGCTCGTAGTGGGCAACGCTCGCTTATCCATCCCATCAGGCAAGGCTACCGCCCCTGAATTCCAGCCTCCAGTCTGCTGCTTTTTATCCGCGTTTTAGCACTGGTTTGGCGCATAGCTGACTCCTGCGAGAGGTTGCCAAGCGGATATGTTACCGAACGGGGCTTGGTTGAAAAGCTCAAGTGGGAAGTTTTATGAGCAAGATCAATAAATTAATGCCAGTGTGAAAAATCATAAGAACGGAAACATCTAGTACGCTCACCTTGTTAGGGAAGACGCGGTATATCCTGCCCATCAAAAGGTGGGTGTCCCGGTTCTCCCCTGCCCATCAAAAGGTGGGTGTCCCGGTTCTCCCCAAAGGTGGGTGTCCCGGTTCTCCCCCCCTCCCGGTTCTCCCCCCCGCCGGTATAGACTCCGCCTATGAGGCACCGGAGCAGCCGGAAATCCATCTGCTGAACGCCGGTAAACTGGTGGATGCGCTGGTGGCTGACTGCGCTAAGGTGGCGGGGGTTAATCGACGAAGGTTAAATTGCTTAAAGACACCGAGGATTAATATCAGAGGGGGCGTTGCCCCCTTGTTTATTGCTGGCTGAAGCTAGAGATCGATACAAAAGAGAACCTCGGAGGATATTTTAATTCACGTATATTCTTAAGGTCCCCTATCCACGTGTTAATGCTTATGTTGAAAACACGAGCGCTATCACCATCTGCCATGTTCTGTTCACGTCAAACCAATTTGCTATCAAAATCCATCGCAAAGTAATCCAGTCTCTATACGCATGCCAGGTGAAATTTTATGTTGTTCAAACCAGCCTTTATTCATCTCCAAAGCAAATCGTGCATTGCCTAATGCACAATGTTGCTCGTCAGTTTGCGGTAACATGTCCTCAATATTTAGAATATTTCCACACTCATCAGCAAAAGCGACAGATAATGGAATTAACGTATTTTTCATCCACATACAATATGGTCGGTTATCGTCAAAAATAAACAGCATACCATCCTGAGCACCTAATTTTTTTCTGTTCATCAACCCCACTTGGCGATCTTTATCTGTATTAGCCACTTCGACCGTCAGCTCTTGTTGACCAATCTTTATTTTATTTTCAGGCATTTTGCTCTGCCCATCGGATGAATAGACACAAAGGGTTGCTAATAGCATCATGCTCAACACAGAATATTTAGATAAATTCATATACTTTCCTTATAAAGACATCAAAATCCAGCATTATACTTATTGAGTAACCATGTAAGCGCAATATAAAACAAATAATTGCTCTTATAAAACAGCTTAAAATCAGCAGCTAATTATTAGCTAGCTAAATAGCTGTTCCGAATAGTAGATCACTGTACTCGTACTGCTTCTACAGGTGACATAGAGCACACATCGTCGCTGAGCCTTGTCACTTCAGGCGTTGCCGTCAGATTGCACAAATTCCTTACGCCACAAGGCTTCCGGCAAGATGTAGCACTATTAGGATCAGTTATTTAGGTGGCGAAATATACCATATGTTTGGCAAAGATAACCTAATAGCTTGATTGCAGATAATAAGTGCCATGCCTATGGTGCATAGGAGAGAAGAGGCCAACCACTGCTTGTGGTACGCTTCGTCTCGCCAAAGAAACAAAGCGATACACCATGAAATACGAGGGGGTTCAATATTCTCTCTCCACAAGAGCTCCCTGTGGGTATTATCACTGGTGCGCTCGAAGACACCTTCGTGCTATACCTCGTCTGGAAAAAATAGTCTGGATAGCCATCTTTTTGTACGGTATGACCCACATGGTATCCTCCTGCTTCACTACACCGCTGCTGACTCAGTGGCTAGCCCTGCCAGCTTAAGCATCCAGACCCATGGCGCAGGCACTATTGCTCCCACACCGCACATACCCTCCAGCACTTTGCAAGGAAACAAGATGGGAAACAGGGTGTTACAAGGATTTATTATTGTGCTGCCCTCCGAGTTGACGATGGTCAAAGTAGAGCTCGTCACCCATATCGGTTTAACCCGCGCCTAATCGGGCTGCCTGACCTTTGCGGTAACGCAACACCCACTCAATCCCTGCCGATTCGATGTTTATGAAGTGTTTGTTGATCAGGCAGCGTTTCAAGCACATCAGGCTAGGGTCAAATCCTCCCGCTGGGGGGCAATGACCGGCAATGTCGAGCGCTACTATACCGTGACAGGGCTTGCATAAATCACAGCCTTGCCGTTTTGGCCAAGACCATAGATAGATACCAGCCATGGGCTGTCGCTCATCTCTTTTCCGCGAATGCCCGATTACGCTGCGCTAATCGAGCCTACGTTCCACTCTTGTAATTGAGGCCATTATGATCCGCCCATTATCAGCCACCGATCTGGATGCCGCTGTTGCGCTCTGGTATCAGACATCGCTGCAAGCTCACGACTTTATTCCCGCCGCCTTTTGGCACGAGCAACAGGCAGCGATGCGCGATATTTACTTGCCCGCCAGCAAGAGCTGGGTCTATGAAGAGGATGGCCAGCTGCTGGGCTTTATCTCTTGGTATCAGGGTACTGTCGCAGCACTGTTTATCTCCCCGGACCAGCAGTCACACGGGCTGGGTCGTCAATTGCTCAATCACCTCAAGACACAATATGACCGGCTCGATTTGACGGTTTACGCCGAGAATGAGCAGGCGCGGCGCTTCTATTGCCGCAACGGTTTTAAAGAGGGTAAGCAGCAATTGTGCGAGCATAGCGGCCACCCCGAACTGATGATGCATTGGCAGCGGGGATAATCGGGTCGCCAATATTGCTGGCAAGCACGATTTCTCTGTTTTGTGGTCACCTGCTTCGCGCATCCGATCGGTATTCGCCTGCGCACCGCTGTCGCGGAGTCCTGCATCAGCGGAGGTTGGGTGAAGATCTCCTCCCCCAAAGCACTGGATCGCTGCACTCAATCCATCCTGATTAAGCGCAAGAGTATCGATGAAGCCTTATGAGACCAAGCGGCGCTTTGAATTTGATAAACAACGAGGCCACTCTCGCGGTGGCTTCGCTGTTTACCTCGTTAGACCAAAGAAATTACTGATTCAGCACTGATTTCTCCCAAATGAGCAGACGCAGGATAAAAACCTTCTCATTGGCAGTGCAATTCTGGTTTATCTTCCAAAAGCCACGAGACCCAACGCCGTTTGGAATTGAGTACAAACCCCTCACTCTCTTTGATCCCCTCGGTAATGTACCCATCTACTGAACTATTATTTTTCTGTGCAGAAAATCGCCATTCATCACTTCTTACTCGTTCACCGTTGATCAGGGCCGCGCTTAACGTTGGATTCATCACAATAATGGATAACCCGGTGACAGAAGCGATCCCCACACCACTCTTCTCTATCTGCCCCACAACAACAGGCACTTTGATTGAGCAGTGCTGGCCTGCCTGATTAGTCGTTGTATAAACACCTTCCCCCACCCGCCCCTGCAACCACAGCAGTTCACCTTGAGTCAGACGATCCACCTGTAATATACCGATCGCACCTGTTGGCAAAGAGTGGGGATTCATCGTCTCTGCTAAGACCATTGAGCCAACAAACATCAATGGCAAAAGGACATATTTCATGATGCCATCTCCTCTAAATAATCTGATGACATCGCTGCTCTGGATAGCAAATAAACAAGCATAAATGGGCCAGCTACAGGGATAAAAAATACCCAGCCCCACCAGCCAGAGCGACCGCTATCATGCAAGCGACGAATGATGATCGCGATCATGGGGATGATGCTTGCCACTTCATACAGCGCATCAAACCAGCCAGCACCTTTCATCACGATATCAAGCCAAATAAGAGTCAGTGTTATCAGCACATGCAGCAGCATAAACAGCCAAAACGCCTGTCTCGTAGAAGAGCCGCGAAAGTCAAATGCACGTCGCCATGCAAGTAGATAAAAAAAGAACATAGTGGTTACCTTCCATGTAATTGGGGTAACTCATGTTGCAGGCTCATCACAATCAATACGTCCTAAAACCGGTTCAAGGACGTACTACAACTGGTCTTGGTCCATAGAGATCTTCTTGCCGATCAGCAAAAACGCTATGCTGGCACGACATCTTCCGTTGATGACTCTAACCAACTCAGGATCAATGATGCTCGCTATTCCAGTACCGTTTTTTGTCTCATTCTTGCTGGGATTACTGGCGGTAACCCTTCATGTTCGGCTGGCGGAACAAGCCAGAATAGCATCTCTTTTCCTAATGCTTTGTTCTGTGACCGTGGGGCTGGTCGGATTGCGCTGGACATTTGATATTGCGCTCTTCGCTCTGCTCCAACCGATATTTGCCTCGCTCATACCGGTTGCCGCTTGGTATGCCTTTACTCGGGCGATTAGCGAACCCAGAAAATATTTTTATATACATGCGATAGCCCCCATCATCGTCATTATCGGTGTGGCGACTCACTCCATCCTGATGTTGCCACTGGATATTATCCTGACAGCCACTTATCTCTTTTATGGTGTTGCTCTAGTACGTTATGCCGCCCAAATACCTCTGCTACTTTATGTCTCATTCAATAACTGGGAAGGTGTGAAACGGGCGGAACATATCGCTGGCTGGATGTTACTGTTTTCAGCGCTCATTGATGGGGCTATCTCGGTCGATTTTGCGATAACTCAAGGTCACTACTCTCGCTATGTTCTCACCCTTGGTCACCTCATCCTGCTGCCAGTTCTGGCACTGGCAGTTGCGACCGTGGGAGTTAATACCCCGGCAATGGATGGTGACATGAGCGCGACACCACCAGATTTAGCCGAAGAGACAATCAATGAGCCTCTGATGACTGAAATACGTGCCAATGAAATTGTCACCATGCTGGATAGATTGATGCAGGAAAAAGCATCTTATCTTGACCCAGAGTTAACGCTAGCAACCCTTTCCAGAAAACTCTGCATTCCAGCCAAGCAAATTTCGATCGCCATCAATCAGGTACACCATAAAAATATTTCCAAAGTCATCAACGACTATCGTATTGAACATGCCAAGCGCGCCTTGCTGAGCAGCGATGAGAGTATTAGCCAAATCATGATGAGCTCAGGTTTTCAGACCAAATCCAATTTTAATCGCGAATTTTCTCGCATTACTGGGATGACACCCAGTGCCTTTCGCAAACAACAAGACTGCGACATCCCTCCGATTTGAATCTCTGAAGCAATACCCATAACAACAAGGCCATCCTCGCGGTGGCCTTGTTGTTATGGGTATTGCAGCTGATTGCGGCTGTTACCTCGTTGTTGGCATCAGCCTTTGCTGACTCGCTGTGCTGGCTGCTTATACCCCCAAGCGGTCGCGCAGGGTATACCAAGCGGCGCCGGCGGCGGTGAAGGGGATACGGAACAGGCGGCCACCCGGGAAGGGGTAGTGGGGCAGTTTGGCAAAGGCATCGAAGCGCTCTGCTTGGCCACTTAGCACTTCAGAGAGCAGCTTGCCCGCCAAATGGGTACAGGTGACGCCGTGGCCGCTGTAACCCTGCATGTAGTAGATGTTGGGGCCGATGCGGCCAAATTGTGGCAGCCGCGACAGGGTGAGCAGGAAGTTACCGGTCCAGGTGTACTCCACTTTGACGTCAGCCAGCTGGGGGAAGGTTTTGAGCATTTTGGGGATGATCAGCCGCTCAATGTCTGCAGGGTCACGCGCACCGTAGACCACGCCGCCGCCATAGATCAGTCGGTGATCGGCACTGGTGCGGTAGTAATCGAGCAGGTAGTTGCAATCTTCAAGGCAGTAATTTTGCGGCAAGAGTGAGCGGGCCCGCTCCTCCCCCAGCACTTCGGTGGTGATCACCTGAGTGCCGCACGGCATGCTCTTGGCGGCGAGCTCTGGCACCAAGTTACCGAGGTAGGCGTTGCCCGCCACCACCACAAAGCGCGCCTTGACCGCCCCTTTGGCGGTCTTGACCAGTGCCGGCTGACCCGGGGTGATACTAGTCACCGCCGATTGTTCGAAGATCTGCCCCCCCAGTGAGCGAATGGCTTCTGCTTCACCCAGCGCCAAATTAAGGGGGTGGATATGGCCGCCACTTTTATCGAGCAGGGCGCCGACGTAGCGATCACTGGCCACCACCTCGCGCACCCCTTTGGCGTCGAGCAGCTCCAGCTTATCATTACCCCACTTCTGCCAGCGGGCCTGCTGGGCTTTGAGCTCGTGCAACTGCTTCTCGGTCTCGGCGGCAAACACCCCCCCCTCTTGCAGGTCACACTGAATCTGGTAGCGCTTGATCAGATCTCGAATGATCTGGCCCCCTTCAAACAACATGGAACCGAGCAGCCGCGCCTGATCGGGCGGGCAATTCGCTTCAATGGTGTCGATGTCGCGGCTGTAGGAGTTAACGATCTGGCCGCCATTGCGACCACTGGCGCCAAAGCCGACCCGAGCCGCTTCCAGCACCACCACTTTATAGCCCTTCTCCGCCAGATGCAGCGCGCTAGAAAGGCCCGTATAACCCGCGCCGATAACGCAGACATCACACTCTAATTGTTCAGTAAGGGTGGCAAACGGCGCATGCTGGTTGGCACTGGCGGCGTAGTAACTCTTTACATGTTCGGTCATGATCCCTGTTTCCTTAGCTATCTATAGCCCAAATCAAATGTACTGCTGTTGGGTCGCGGCCCCTGGCAGGCAACGCCTGCGCCCCTTGCCCCTGCCGCTGGTCGTGGATCAGAAACTGGCAGGGGTATGGGCACTGACGATTCGACAGGTCTGCTGCGATGGATTACTAAAACGGTGCGGCTCGCCGGTGTCGATCACGTAGCAATCACCGGCCTCTAACGGATAACTTTGCCCAGCAATGGTCAGGATCACTGAGCCTTCCAGCACGGTGCCGACCTCTTCCCCTTGGTGCTTTACATGGCCGCCGGTGTCGGTGCCGGGGGCGTAACTCTCTAGCATGAAACCGAGCTGACGACGCTTGTTGCCGTTGTGAACCAGCTTCATCGATACCCCCTGGCTGCCAAGCTCAATCAGTTGCTCAGCCTTGATCACTACCCCCGTCACGCCCCCCTCTTCCTCGGCGAAAAAACGCGACAACGGCAAGCCGTACACGGTCAGCAGCTTTTGCAGTGAAGCGACCGAGGGGCTCACTTTATCTTGCTCAATCATGCAGATAGCGCCATGAGTGAGGCCACTGAGCTCAGCCGCCCGCCGCTGGGAAAGGCCGAGCTGATGGCGCACGGCGGCCAGTCGCGCCCCCATACTGGATGGCTCGGCCTGCGATGCTTGAGGACGCGGTTCAGCCAGATGATCATGGGTATTACCACTCATATGGCCACTTAATGGCGCTTTTGCCTCGTTCATGGCACACGCCCCCCTATTGCCCGCTGCGGTGGTGGGTACATCGGCGACCTCCCTGTTGCCTCTGGTTAAAATAGCGAACCAAATGAGATTCGTTGTCAACGTCTCGCTAACCGCCAAACGTTCATTATTCTGCACACTCACCACCCTCGCTGTGGCGACCTTACTCACCACATCCCCCTATATCTGCGGGGCGACAGGGCTGCCTCGCTCATTTTTTAGCATGTCACACACTAACAATTCAAATATATTTAACACTTGAAAAACATTTGAGCTCACTTTATGGTCTTCACGTGCTTATTATTTTATACGGCAACCCCCTTGATGGGCTGCCCGGTTATTCGCTCGCTGCTCACTTTTACTCTTGAGGCTTGTTATGCCAGCAACAACATCAGCCACCTTATCACGCGCTAATTTGCTCAGGTCCCACGCTTACCTAGATGGTCAATGGTGCGCTGCCGCCAGTGGCCGCACCTTCGACGTCACCAACCCAGTCAATGCCGCGCTGATCACTCAGGTGCCTGACATGGATGGGGCGGACACCCGCCGCGCGATCACCGCCGCTCATCGCGCCCAGCCCGCTTGGGCCGCGCTCACCGCTAAAGCACGGGGCAATCTGCTCGCCCGTTGGTTTGAGTTGATCACCGCTCACAGCGATGATCTGGCCTACATCATGACCTGTGAGCAGGGCAAGCCACTGGCCGAGGCCAAAGGGGAAGTGGCTTACGGCGCCAGCTTTATTCAGTGGTTTAGTGAAGAGAGCAAACGTGCCTATGGCCGCACGATTCCGGGCTTTAGCGGCGATCGGCGCTTGGCGACCATCAAACAACCAGTCGGGGTGGTGGCGGCCATTACCCCGTGGAACTTCCCCATTGCCATGATCACCCGTAAAGCGGGCCCAGCACTGGCGGCCGGCTGCACCATCGTGATCAAGCCTGCCGCCGAGACCCCGCTGTGTGCGCTGGCACTGGCCGTGCTGGCAGAAGAGGCGGGCATTCCAGCAGGGGTGATCAATGTGGTGCCCTCGCGCCAAGCTGCTGCTGTGGGCGATGAGCTGTGCAGCAACTCCATGGTGCGCAAACTCTCCTTCACCGGCTCCACCCGCATTGGTAAGCAGTTGATGCGCCAGTGCGCCGATACCATGAAGCGGATTTCGCTGGAGCTCGGTGGTAATGCTCCCTTTATCGTCTTTGACGACGCTGATCTCGACGCGGCCGTGGTCGGGGCGCTCGCCTCCAAATACCGCAATGCAGGCCAGACTTGCGTTTGCGCTAACCGGATCTTGGTACAAGCCAGCGTCTACGACTCGTTTGTAGAAAAACTGACCGCTGCCGTGGCCGCACTTAAGGTCGGTGATGGACTCAACGACGGGGTGCAGATTGGCCCGCTGATTAATCCCGCCGCCATTCATAAAGTGGCACAGCTGGTCGAGCAGGCCCAAGCAGCAGGCGCTAAGGTGCTGCTCGGGGGAGCAGCTCACCCAGCAGGGCCACTGTTTTATCAGCCCACCCTCTTGGCTGAGGTCGCCGCTGACAACCCGATTTTGCAACAAGAGATCTTTGGCCCTGTGGCGCCAGTGGTGCGCTTTACCACCGAGGCCGAGGCCATCGCCTTGGCCAACGACACCCCTTATGGCCTGGCCGCCTACTTCTATGGCCGTGACATCGCGCGGGTGTGGCGGGTCGCGGAGCAGCTCGAATACGGCATGGTGGGGATCAACGAGGGGATCATCTCGACTGAATTAGCCCCCTTTGGTGGCATTAAAGAGTCGGGGCTGGGCCGTGAAGGAGCCGCCGAAGGCTTGGAAGAGTACCTAGAGACCAAGTACCTCTGCTTCGGTTCGATTCGCTAAAAAATGAATATTTAATCTTTTTATTTTACTTTTTATTCACCATTGCGGTAGCGTCATTCCTTCCCGTACAGGGAATAACCAAGCTAATGACGACCGCGATAGACAAGGGTCATGGCCAACGATCGGGTCGATCGCACGACCGACCAACATACATGTGAGGGGACAGACCCCTGATGGGAGAGATAAAGATGAGTAATCAATCGTGGCAGGCCCGCCGTGAAGCGGCCGTGGTCAACGGGGTGGGCACCCTGCTGCCGGTGTTTATCGACAAAGCCAGCAATGCCGAGCTGTGGGATCTGGAAGGGAACCGCTATATCGACTTCGCCTCGGGGATCGCGGTGCTCAACGTCGGCCATAACCACCCCAAAGTGGTGGCCGCCGTGCAGGCGCAGCTCGTCAAATTCAGCCATACCTGCTTTCAAGTCACCCCCTACCCTGGCTATGTGGAGCTGGCGGAGAAACTCAACGCCCTGGTGCCGGGCCCCACGCCCAAACGCACCCTGTTTCTCTCTACCGGTGCCGAAGCGGTGGAAAACGCCATCAAGATTGCCCGTGCTCACACCGGCCGTAGCGGCACCATCGCCTTCAAAGGTGGCTTTCATGGCCGCACCATGATGGGGATGGCGCTCACCGGCAAGGTCGTGCCCTACAAAACCGGCTTTGGCCCCTTCCCAGGCGAGGTCTATCACCTGCCCTTCCCTGCCGACTATCTGGGTGTGACCGAGGAGGATGCCCTGCACGCCCTCGATCTCTGCTTTAGCGCCGATATTGAGCCCAGCCGAGTGGCTGCCATCATCATCGAACCGGTGCAGGGGGAAGGGGGATTTTATCCCGCCTCGCCACGTTTTATGCAAAGCCTGCGCAAGGTCTGCGATCAGCATGGCATCGTGTTGATTTGTGATGAGATCCAGAGCGGTTTTTGCCGAACCGGCAAAACCTTTGCCAGTGAATATCTGGGGATCGAGCCTGACATCATGACCTTGGCCAAGAGTCTGGCCGGTGGTTTCCCGCTCTCTGCGGTGGTCGGCAAAGCTGACATCATGAATGCGGCCAAACCGGGTGGACTGGGTGGCACCTATGCAGGCTCACCGATTGCCTGCGCCGCCGCGTTGGCGGTGCTTGAGGTGATCGAAGAGGAGCAGCTTAACCAACAAGCGCTGGCTCAGGGCGAGCAAATTAAAGCGGGGTTGCAGCGCATCGCTGAGCACCATGACTGCATAGGTCAAATTCGCGGTCTGGGTGCCATGGTGGCGATGGAATTGGTGAAAGCACGGGATGCCGACCAGCCTGATCCTGACCTGACCAAACGCCTAGTGGCCGAGGCGGGGAAACGTGGCTTGATCCTGCTCTCATGCGGGGTGAGAGCCAATGTAATCCGCTTTCTCGCCCCCCTGACGGCCCCTACCAGCGTGATTGATGAGGGGCTCACTATCCTAGAAAAATCACTGGAAGCCGCGCTGGCCTGACCAGCAAGAGAGTGACCGCTCACCTGTGCAAAAAAATGCAATTTGGCCCTTGTTATTGCTTGTCAAGGGTCACTTGCAATTGCACAATGCGCGGCCACTAAAAGGGCCGCTCTCATCAAGGGGATCGGCCCCCTCTAACACAGTGCACACACCCATAAACGAGGCCGGATAACCCCCGGAAAAGATAGCGAGATTGGCAGCAATCTCCAGACACTTACGTCTTAATGAGGAACAACATGGGGCATGTCTATGCTTTCCCGCCGGCGCTCGCCGGTGTGCGCCACTCTGGCGCCTTTGATCTCCGGGCCACTCTCCCGGTTTCGTTGATGGACTGTGCCAGCCCGGCACTGCGTGAGGTGTGGCCATGATCGCAAGCCAACCGGTCGGTCTGAAAAAGACCCTGAAGCTGTGGCAAGTCGTGGTGATGGGCTTAGCCTACCTCACCCCGATGGCGGTCTTTGATACCTTCGGTATCGTCACTGAGATCACCGAAGGCCATGTGCCCACCGCCTACCTGTTTGCCCTGATCGGCATGTTGTTCACCGCGCTGAGCTACGGCCATCTGGTGCGCAAATTCCCCTCTGCTGGCTCTGCCTACACCTATGCCCAGAAGGTGTTTCATCCTTATGTCGGTTTTATGGTGGGCTGGACCTCCCTGCTCGACTACATGTTCATGCCGATGATCAACATGTTGCTGGCCAAGATCTACTTGGAAGCGCTGTTTCCGAGCGTCGAGCCCTGGACCTATATTCTCGGTTTAGCCGCCGTGATGACCGCCCTCAACCTGCGCGGCATCAAGTTGGTAGCCAACTTCAATAGCCTGATCGTGATGATGCAGTTCAGCATCATTGCCGTCTTTATCGCACTGATTGCATGGGGCGTGTATCAAGGGGAAGGGCTGGGCACCGTCGCTAGTAGCCGCCCCTTCTTCTCGGAGCAGATGCACATCAATCCCCTGCTCACGGGCGCCTCGATTTTGTGTCTGTCGTTTCTGGGATTTGACGCCATCAGTACCCTGTCCGAGGAGACCCCAGATGCGGATCGGGTGATCCCCCGCGCGATTGTGCTCACCGCGTTGATCGGCGGAGTGCTGTTTGTCAGCACCTCCTACTTTTTGCAGCTCTACTTCCCCGATATCTCTCGCTTTCAGCAGCCCGATGCAGTGCTACCCGAGATCGCGCTCTATGTCGGTGGCAAGCTGTTCCAAGCCATCGTGCTGGTCTGCACCACCGTTGCGGTGCTGGCTTCGGGGCTGGCCTCCCACGCCGGGGTGGCTCGCTTGCTATACGTAATGGGGCGCGACCATGCCCTGCCTGAGCGCTTCTTCTCCTACGTTCACCCCAAGTGGCAAACGCCGGCCCTGAACGTGCTGTTAGTGGGGGTGATTGCGCTCTCAGCGGTGTCGTTTGACCTAGAGATTGCCCTAGCCTTGATCAACTTTGGGGCCTTAGTGGCGTTTACCTTCGTCAATCTGGCGGTGATTGCTCATTTTTACATCAAGCAAGGCCGCAATACCGGTTGGCGGGATCACCTCTACTTTCTGATCCTGCCGCTGTGTGGGGCAGCCTGCATTGGGGTGCTGTGGCTCAATCTTGAACCCTCCTCCTTCGAATTAGGGTTAATTTGGGCAACACTCGGGGCGATTTATCTGTTCCTGCGGCTAGTAGTGTTCCGTATTCCACTGCGTCCGCAAAAAGAGGTTAATATTGCGCAATAATTGCGCAGTTAATCGAAAGGAGCCTACGGGCTCCTTTTTGTTAGCACAGCAAAACCTCATCTAATTTCAAGCTGTTGGCTACTTCCAGCTGGCATGTTGGCGCGCTTTGCCCCCTACGCAAACACCTATTTATTCAATTTAAAGAATATTAAATCAATTTTATTATTTCAGCTGCCCCCCTATTGAGCTCACCCTGTTGGCACATGACGCAACACCAGCGCAGCACCCGCTGCCAAACATGATCAGGATCAATATTGAGGCATAACAGGCATTGTGGCGCGGTTAAAGGGCAAGAGCTCTCCGCTCCCCGCACGCCATTGCGCCGTTTATTGATAGCCTGATGAGGGCGAGCGAGGGCTTATCTCTAGCGGCGAGCAATCACTTACCTATGCAAAAAAATGACTGAAACAGGCTATTATTACTTGTCACCTGCGAGGGGGAGAGGCAGAATATGCCGCCCATCAAAGGACCGATGTTCACCGTGACATCGGTTTTTTGCTTTGATATGCAACACACATTCACCACCTGAGGCCGGAACCATTCCGGAATTGATATCAGAGATTGCCACACAATCTCCCGACGCTAATTTAAGAGGAACAACATGGGGCGTTTTATTGCTTTCCTACCGGCTCACTCCGGTATGCGCCTCCCCGGCGCCTTTGATCTGCAGGTGGGCGAATCGTTCGTCGTCCTGTACTCGTTGCAAGCAGGTGCTACGGCACTGATTGAGGAGAAAGCGTAATGGCATCTCAAGGCGCCAAGCTGCTCAAAACCCTGACCCTGACTCAAGTGATTGTGATGGGGCTGGCTTACCTGACCCCCATGGCGGTGTTCGATACCTTCGCTATCGTCGGCGAGATCACCGAAGGCCGCGTTGCCACCGCCTATCTGTTGGCCCTCGGCGGCATTTTGCTCACGGCACTCAGCTACGGCCATCTGGTGCGCAAGTACCCCTCGGCCGGCTCGGCTTACACTTACGCCCAGAAAGTATTTAACCCCTACATCGGTTTTATGGTCGGCTGGTCCTCCCTGCTTGACTACATGTTCATGCCGATGATCAACATCCTGTTGGCCAAGATCTACCTCACCGCCATGTTCCCAGGGGTCGAGCCGTGGGTGTTTATCTTTGGCTTGGTCACCGTGATGACCTTCCTTAACCTGCGTGGCATTAATCTGGTCGCCAACTTCAATGGTTTTATCGTCTTTATCCAGCTGGCGATCATCATGGTGTTCATCGCGCTGATGGGATGGGGCCTCTATCAGGGCCAAGGGGCGGCGACCTTGCTCAGCAGTCGGCCGTTCCACTTTGAGGCGGCCAGCATGGTGCCGCTGTTCACCGGTGCCACCATCCTCTGCTTCTCGTTTTTAGGTTTTGATGGGTTGAGCTCGCTCTCTGAAGAGACTCCCAATGCAGGCAAGGTGATACCTAAAGCCATCGTGCTAACGGCGCTGATCGGCGGTGTCATCTTCGTGGTGGTCTCTTACTGCTTGCAGCTCTACTTCCCTGATCTGGCCCGTTTTAAAGAGCCCGATGCGGTACTGCCAGAAATTGCCCTCTATGTGGGCGGCACCCTGTTCCAGAGCGTGGTGCTGGTCTGCACCACCATCGCGGTGTTGGCTTCTGGGATGGCGGCTCACGCCGGTGTGTCGCGCATCCTCTATGTGATGGGGCGTGATCAGATGATCCCAGAGCGGGTGTTTGGCTATATCCATCCCAAGTGGCACACCCCCGCCATCAACGTACTCTTGGTGGGGGCGCTGGCCCTGTCGGCGGTCTCGTTTGATCTGGACATGGCGCTGGCGCTGGTTAACTTTGGCGCGCTGGTCGCCTTCACCTTCGTCAACCTGTCGGTGATCGGCCAGTTCTGGATCCGAGATAAGCGCAACCAGTGCCTCAAAGATCATCTGCTCTATCTGCTGCTGCCGCTGCTGGGCGCCGCCACCATCGGGGTGCTGTGGATCAATCTGGAGCAGAGCTCGCTGGAACTTGGCCTGATCTGGGCGGGCCTCGGGATCACTTACCTGTTCCTGCGCCTTGCGGTGTTTCGTATTCCGTTTCGCCAGTACGACGAAACCGCCGATTCCCAATAAGCGCGGTCACCACCATCACCCACAACAAGGGGAGCCATAGCTCCCCTTGTTGTCTATTGGCTGGGTGGCGGCTGCCAGCCACCTTGCCATCGGCTTGACGAGCCCATGGGTTAGTTGATGATCGCGTTAGCCGCAGCCTTGGCAGGGTCCTTGATCACCCCGTTAAGCTCTTGGCGCGCCTGCGCCGCCTGCTTGCCCGCTTGGTTGATCTTATGTTGGGTTGCCTTGAGATCATCGCGCTTCTCGTTTAGACCCGATTTTTTGTCGTCTAGCACAGAAGAGGTGCTCTTCTTTACCTCGGCGCTCACCTTCTCTTTTTGCTGGCGCACCAGCTTGTCCGCATCACATCCCCCCTTCACCCCCAACGTCGCGTTGAGCGCTTCGTTCTTCACCGCCTTGTCGAGGGTGCATTCGGACTTAAACACACTCGCCTGTGCACCGACAGACAACAGCCCTAAAGAAAGGAAGAGTAACCCAGCTCGCATCATCATATTGACTCCAAGGTTCAAAAAATACACGGCCGGAGCATAGCGCGCCTGCGCGCAATAACAAGGTCCACCCCGCCTTGCGCTGGTAAGCGGCCACCTAATAGACGATCTCTTGGTCAGCTCTTGTCCCGCTCACCACGTCATAAAACCATCATAAAAATGTCACTTTGTAATATTGCTGTCATTTAGCATTGCTTAAATGCGCGGGTCATCAACAACCCAAGACGGTCACGCCGTCCAAGAGGCTTTATGCAACACCATCACTCCTTGTCACAGCCGCCCGCGACCCGCGCCCTGTTCAACTGGATGAGTGTCATCGCACTGGTCTACCTGATCTTGGTCGCCGTTGGCGCCGTTTCTCATGGCTTTAAGGGCCTCTCCGGCGGCGCTGAAGGCGCAGCCCAGATTTTTGCCTTCGCCAACAACCCGTTTGTCGCCCTGCTGCTGGGTATTCTGGCCACCGCCTTAGTACAATCGTCCAGCACCGTCACCTCGGTGATTGTCGGTTTAGTGGCGGGAGGCCTGCCGATCAGCATGGCCATCCCAATGGTAATGGGGGCCAACCTTGGCACCACCATCACCAACACTATTGTCTCGCTCGGTCACGTACGGGATCGCAACGAGTTTCGTCGCGCCTTCGCGGCCGCCACCGTCCATGACTTTTTTAATCTGCTGGCGGTGCTGATCTTCCTACCGCTGGAGCTGATGTTTGGTCTGCTGCAAAAGAGCGCGCAGGCCTTAGCGGCGTGCTTGACCGACAGCAGTGACCTGTCGATGAAGGGGATGGATTTCATGAAGCCCCTGACCGCGCCAGCACAGCAGCTGATCGACAGTGCCGTCGCCTTTTTGCCGAGCAAAGGAGCGGCTATCGCCACCATCGTGATCGGCATTTTACTGATCCTCGGCTGTGTCACCTATTTGGGCAAAGTGCTGCAGAGGGTGCTGGTCGGGCGGGCCAAAGAGGTGCTGCACAAGGCGCTGGGCCGTGGCCCCTTAAGCGGGATCGCCTCCGGTGCGCTGGTGACTGTTATGGTGCAATCCTCCTCCACCACCACCAGCCTAATGATCCCGCTGGCCGGTGGCGGGGTGTTTAGCACGCGCCAGCTCTATCCCTTTACCTTGGGCGCCAATATCGGCACCACCATTACCGCCCTCTTGGCCGCCACCGCCATCAGTGGCGAAGGGGCGGAGCTAGCGCTGACCATCGCCTTGGTCCATGTGCTGTTCAATCTGTTTGCCGTGCTCTTTATCTACCCCATTCCCCTGCTGCGCGACCTACCAGTGCGCGCCGCCGAGGGGTTGGCTAACGTCGGCAGCAATAACAAACTGCTAGCGCTGGGGTATGTCATCGGTCTGTTTTTTGCCCTCCCCACGCTGATGATGGTGGCGGCGAAATAACGTCCTCTGGTCAAGGCGTACGCCAGTCGTGGCGCCTTGGCCATCTCGCTAACTTGCCAGTGACCTCACATCCCGCGCCGCCATGGCTCGCCCTCATTGAGCCCCTGCGTTAAGATGGCGGCTTCATTGCATTTGAAGGAAACCCGATGAAATTTATCTTGATCGCACTGCTGATCGCAGGCGCCGTCTATTACCTCTATGCCGGTAGCAACAATAAACAACTGGCGGTAGAGAATGAGCGTAAAGGGGCTGAGTTTTTGACCAGCAACCAGACCAAGCCGCTCATCACCACCACCGCATCCGGCTTGCAATACGAAGTGCTGACCCCCGGCAGTGGCACAGTGCACCCCACCGCCACCAGCAAGGTGACCGTGCACTACGAAGGTAAGCTGTTGGATGGCACCGTGTTTGATAGCTCTGTCGCCCGTGGCGAGCCCATCGAATTTGGTCTCAATCAAGTAATAAAAGGCTGGACCGAAGGGGTGCAGTTAATGGTGCAAGGGGAGAAAACCCGCTTCTACATCCCAGCCGCGCTGGCATATGGCGATCGCGCAGCGGGCAAAATCCCGCCGGGCTCCGTACTGATTTTTGATATCGAGCTGCTCGGTATTCAATAACTCGCCTCATCCCAACCACAAGGCCAGCATCACGCTGGCCTTGTGGTTATTGGGCATTGGCTATCTACGCCCCTTACTCGCCTTTGGCAATCCCCTCGCGGCGTGGATCGGCGGCACCAAACCAGCCAGCGCTATTGCGCTCCACCCCCTGTAGGCCAGAGGTCAGCTCAATCAGCACCGGCTCATGGCCGCGCGCTTTGAGGCCATCCACCACGCTTGGCGGGGTTCGATCCCGCTCCAACTCGGTCGGGCCATTGCGGCTGCCAAAGTTGGGCAGGTTGATCGCCTGTTGCAGGTTGAGCCCCCAATCTTGGGTGCCGAGCAGCGCTTTGCCCACGTAGTTGATGATGGCCGACCCACCGGGGGAGCCCAAGGTCATCGTCAAGTCACCGCTCTGCTTATCAAACACCAGCAACGGTGACATGGAAGAGCGTGGCCGCTTACCGGGCTCCACTCGGTTAGCCACCGGTAAGCCACTGGCATCTTGCGAGGTGAATGAGAAATCGGTGAGCTGGTTATTGAGCAAATAGCCGTTCACCATCTGGCGGGAGCCAAACCCATCTTCGATCGAGCTGGTCATAGAGACCGCCATGCCACGGGGATCGACAATGGAGATGTGACTGGTGGAGGGCAGCTCTGGCGTCGCATCTTGGCCACGGGCCAGCGCCAGCGGCGGTAATCCGGCCTTGGCCGTACCCATCGTCCGCTCACCAATCAGTTTGCCACGCTCGGCCAAATAGCCCTTGTCGAGCAAACCTGCGACCGGCACCGGCACAAAGTCACTGTCAGCCACATAGAGGTTACGATCGGCAAAGGCCAGCCGCGCCGCTTCGCTATAGAGGTGGATCGCCTCGGCAGAGGCCGCCAAAGTGCCCGTTGGGGTGATCACCGGTGCCAGCGCAGCCATATTGCGGCCCTCTAACATGCCGAAGATCTGGCCCAAGGCGATGGTGCCAGAAGAGGGGGTGGGGAAACCACACACCTTGCTTTGGCGATAATCAAAGCAGAGCCCATCACGCAGCTTGGCTTGATAACTGGCCAAATCAGCGGCGGCCAACACCCCAGGGTTGCTCGGATGCTGGCGCACCTTAGCGACCATGGCCTGTGCCAGCGGCCCCTGATAGAAGGCATCGACTCCCTGACTGGCCACCGTTCTGAGCACCCCAGCGAGCGCCGGATTGGTCAGCCGCGTACCTGCGACTTTGGCGCT
>NZ_PGGC01000081.1 GCF_002795305.1 Aeromonas cavernicola | reverse complement strand
TTAACTGATCGGCATTAACGCTTATGGGGCCGTTTTATTAGCAGATCTGAGCACAATCCAAGATCTAGCTTATCCAAAACCCTCAGCTTAATTGATTAATTTATTAAAAACTGCATTATCCTCACACTGCCGCCTTGCACAAATAGCTCTACTTGTGCTTTTATTTTATTGAGTGATGTCCATTGGACTGCTCAATAAAAAAAGCCGGATGTCCGACCTCGATGGATACAAGCACAAACGAGCTTGTCTAAGCCTTACAGAATTGAACAACTGTATGATACTTAGCTTCATTGATTGTTAGATAAGCCGGCGTTATCCCGATCGAACAGAGTGCAAACCGAACACCCCTTTGTTCTATCAATTCTGCAGGGCGGCCTGAACAACCGCCCTGTTTTCTTTTTTAGCCTTGTAGTAATTGAAGGGCTGACTGAGGACGTTGGTTAGCTTGTGCCAAGATGCTAGAAGCAGCCTGCTGGAGGATGTTTTGTTTTGTCAAATTTGCAGTTTCTACAGCGAAGTCTGCATCTCTGACTCGAGCACGGGCAGCTGATACGTTTTCAGAGATATTGGCCTGGTTACGAATGGTCGCATCCATCCGATTCTGTACCGCACCCAATTCGGCACGTGTGCCATCTACTACACCGAGCATCACTTCTGTAGCGGCGAGCACTTGTTGTGCATTACTCTGCGCAGTGATACTGATTCCGCCTGCAGTACCACTTATAAAAATCGTATTTGCAGCAACAGCGGTGCCTAATACGGTGCCCAGATTAACGGTAGTTGCCGCCGCGGCGATACCGGAGATAGTAAAACCATCAGCTTGTGACATGCTAAAGCTAATAGTTTGATATGCATTAGCCCCGACTTGGAACACACCTGAAAATGTGCCGTCCAATAATTTGGTGCCTGCAAATGTAGTAGAAGATGCAATTCTGTTTACTTCTGCCCCGAGCTGATCCACTTCTTTTTGTAACGCGACTCGATCTGCATCAGAATATGAACCGTTCGCAGATTGCTGTGACAAAGTACGGATACGCTGCAGCATACCTGTCATCTCATCCATGGCACCTTCAGCGGTCTGAGCTAAAGAAATACCATCGTTAGCATTGCGATTCCCTTGATCTAAGCCATTGATTTGAGAAGTCAAACGGTTTGATATTTGTAACCCTGCAGCATCGTCTTTCGCACTGTTAATACGTAAACCTGATGCCAAGCGAGTGTATGATGTATCGAGTGATTTTGTGGCATTCATCAAGTTGCGTTGCGCATTCAGTGATGAAACGTTGGTATTAATATAAAGACCCATGACCATTCTCCTAAAGCTATTAAATTAAGCTTGTATATGTTCGAGTTTTATTATTTCAGTGCTCGATACTTCCTTTTTAACGGCCCATTTAGGGATGCTTTTAGCATTTTTCAACGCCTCATCACATTAACGCCGCCTACCATATGTATCGACGAAGTAATAATTTACTTAATAAGAATTTGCACAAAAATAACACGAAAAATCGGAGGTGATCGTTATGTCGCTATGAGACAAATTTGTGAGCTGGGGTCGAACCATTGATATTTCACTGCGATCACGCGAGCCCCCTTACAGTGCCCTGAGGTGTTAACTCCTGCGACCCACGTTCATCTATTCCAAGCCATGCAGCAAGATTCAAACAAGTAGCGATCAACCCACCATCAGCGAAGTGGCTCACTGGCATCATTGCCACATCCATTTCATCGCCTTAGAATCGCGACCCACTATTGATTTGAGATGAGTAATGTTCGATGCCCACATTGGTTGAGCAAATAGTGTATGTCAGTGACATGTTTGGCACTGCTGTGTTTGCCTTCTCGGGCGTTTTAGTGGCGGGTAGGCTGAGAATGGATGCCTTCGGTGTGATGGTACTTGCAGCAGTGACCGCTATCGGTGGCGGTACAATACGCGACATGATCCTTGGTGCTACGCCAGTTTTTTGGGTGCGTGACCCTATCTACATTTTAGTGATCATCACCACCGCCCTCTTTGGCATGAGCATCGCCAAGCTGCCACGACGTTTACCTTGGTATGTCCTGCCAGTTGCCGATGCGTTTGGACTGGCACTGTTTACCGTGATCGGCGCCCAGAAGGCCTTAAGTTTTGGCACATCCGGACTGATTGCAGTGATAATGGGGACCATGACGGGGGTGGCTGGCGGCATGATTCGAGATGTCTTGGCCCGTGAAGTGCCAATGGTACTGCAAAAAGAGATCTATGCGACGGCCTGTATCTTGGGCGGCATTCTTTATACCGTTGCTTTGGAAATGAATATGGATAGGGTGAGTGCAATGCTCATCAGTATGACAGCGGTGTTTGGCTTAAGAGTGGCGGCTATTTACTGGCATTTGTCGCTGCCCACTTTTTCGTTACAACGGCAATGAGGCTCACTGCCTGATCATGCTGCCGCCATAGTGATGTGTGGGAGAGCTGGTTTAATAACGCTGGCTCACCCATGTAGCACGACTACTTAATGTTTTAAAGCTCGAGTATCTCTTTAACAAAGGGGATGGTGAGCTTTCGCTTAGCACGAAAAGAAGCATTATCGAGTTCATTGAGTGTCGTAAGCAGCGTTCGCATATCACGAGAGAGGCGGTTAAGCAGAAAACGGCCCACATCAATGGGTAACTTAAAGCCGCGCAGCTCAGCACGTAATTGTAGGGCGCTGAGCTTGCCTTCATCATCGAGCTCGTCGAGATGAAAACTAACCCCCCAGTCGAGACGAGAGGCCAAGTCTGGCAGCTGCAGCCCTAGTTTGCGCGGTGCACTGCAGCCGGTGACGATCAACGTCCCCTCCCCCTTTTCCTGCCAGCGATTGTAAAAATCGAACAGCGCCCGCTCCCACCAGCCATTACCTGCAATCGCCTCAAGGCTATCGAGGCACACCAAGGGCAAACTCTCAAGGGCATCGAGCATACTGGGATCAAGCTGCTCAAACTGATCGAGGGAAAGGTAAGCAGCCGCCGCATCACGGGCATTCACTTCGGCGCAAGTAGCGTGGAGCAGATGAGAGCGCCCTGCGCCCTTAGCCCCCCAGAAATAGAGAAAGGGTGCCCCCTGACCGATAGCGGCATTTTTCAGTGCTGTTATCAAATGGGCATTGTTGCCGGGATAAAAACTGGCAAAGGTTTCATCATCCGGCAGTTGCACGGCAAGAGACAGTTGGGCCGGTTGCTTCACTCGTTAGGCTTTGACTGTGATATTTGCGGCCAAGTGTACCATTGACCCGCCAGATAGAGAACCGCCCAGACAATGCTGGGCGGTCAAGGCAAGTGGCCTATTCAGGGGCGCCATTGATAGCGCAGCGAACCAGTATTATCGTCGATACGCTGTAGTCGGCTCTCAAGCTGCAACCCACGCACCAACTCGGCCTCCCCCCCTTGCAACAGGAGCGTGAAGGTGGCCTGATCGCCCGTTAGCTGACCAATTTCAACCTTGCTTACGTTCACCATCCCTTGCAACAACTGTTGCACGGCAATCATGCTATTCATGTCCACTAGCCCATCGACGACCAGACGTTGGCTAGCAGCGGGACCAGAGAGGCGAGCCCCATACTGTTGCACCAACCAATTAGCCAAATGATCAGCAAATCCCTGAGCGACCTCCGCCTGAGTGCCGACACTATGGCCACGAGTCAACTCGGCCACCTCACCGGCAGCTTTGGGTCCGAACAATTCCCAATCAATGTTCCACTTCCCCTCTTCGCTGAGGCTATCTGGGCTCAATTTGCCCAACACCACCATTTCGGCGCCATACCGCTGGCTGGCTTGTAAAATCGGCTCGGCAAAACGCCCCCACACATCGGTAGAGCTGACGGCCATGTTGTCATCGAGATCCATCAGCGGAATGGTGATCGGCAACCCGAGCATTTGTGCCTGTTCACGCAGCACTGCCGCCCAACCATCACTGGATTGATCGGCCAGCAGCTTATTCCCTTGCTGTTCCACCACTAGCCAGAGCACAACTTGGGGCCGAACAGGACCAAGCAAGGCAAATTGGCTCTCAGACACCAACTGGTTCACCTTGTCACTGCTGAACTCGGCATGGAGATACTTGACTGAATCTTGGTCTTGATAGCCGTAGCGTTTGACATAGTCTCCCGGCGCGGCCAGCGCCTTCACCACCGCAGGTTGCGTCAGCACATCCCGTTTACCAGTGACTTTGAGCAATACGGCCTCCAATGCCTTGGCCTGTGCCGCCGCCGTATCGCTACTCATCGGCGCCTGACCTTGATACAGATCAGTCAGTTGAACTGCCATTGTGGTCAATGGCAAACAGCTACAGAGGATCATCACAACGAACTTGAGCATGGCAAGCGTCTCGAAAGGGAGGATGGAGGCTATGGTAGCGGCAAGGCGGGCTCTGCGGCAAGCAAGCCACGAACAACAGAGCCGACTATGCGTCGGCTCTGTTGTTCGGTGCAATAAGAGGCAATCACTTGCTCTTCTTTATTACTTATTACTCGGTTATTTGGTTCCGAAGATCTTATCACCGGCATCACCCAAGCCCGGTACGATATAACCTTTTTCATTGAGGCCGTGATCCACGGATGCGCAATAAAGCTCAACATCTGGGTGGGCGGCCTCAAGCGCCTTAATGCCTTCCGGCGCAGCCACCAGCACCAGCACCTTGATGGAATGGCAACCTTTTTTCTTCAGCAAATCAATGGTGGCGATCATCGATCCGCCAGTGGCCAACATCGGATCGATGACCAGCGCCAGACGCTCTTCGATGTTGCTAACGATCTTCTCGAAATAGGGCACCGGTTGCAGGGTCTCTTCATCGCGGTAGATCCCCACCACACTGACTCGGGCACTGGGGATATGTTCCAACACCCCATCCATCATGCCAAGACCCGCTCGCAGGATCGGGACTACCGTCACTTTTTTGCCTTTAATCTGGTCTACTTCAACCGGCCCATTCCAGCCATCAATGATCACTTTTTCAGTCTCAAAGTCAGAGGTCGCTTCGTAGGTCAGCAAACTCCCCACTTCTTTGGCCAACTCACGGAAACGTTTCGTGCTGATGTCACCTTCGCGCATCAGGCCGATCTTGTGTTTGACTAGGGGGTGCTTGACTTCAACGATTTTCATTATTATCTCCTCTCACTGCGCCGCAAAAAAATCGCGGAATCATACAATAAATGCTATGGGTTGTAGAGCTTTTCCGCCCGAAATAGCGCAAACGATTTCCTTTCTGGTTTTTCCTCGCCACTGATAGAATATGCCCCGAATTTTACCCTCCACTTCTTCACATGACGGGGACTACTCGTGACTGACAAAACCTCACTGAGCTACAAGGATGCTGGCGTAGATATTGATGCTGGCAATGCACTGGTTGAACGTATCAAGGGCGTGTCAAAGCGCACTCGTCGTCCTGAAGTCCTTGGTGGTCTTGGCGGCTTTGGGGCCTTGTGTCAAATCCCTGCGGGCTACAAGGAGCCGGTACTGGTCTCCGGTACCGATGGTGTGGGCACCAAGCTGCGGCTGGCCATCGACCTGAAGAAGCACGACACCGTGGGCATCGATCTGGTGGCCATGTGCGTCAATGACCTGATCGTACAGGGCGCCGAGCCGCTGTTCTTCCTCGACTACTATGCGACCGGCAAGCTGGACGTGGACACCGCGGCCGCGGTGGTCACCGGCATAGGTGCCGGTTGCGAGCAGTCAGGCTGTGCCCTAGTGGGCGGCGAGACCGCCGAGATGCCGGGTATGTATGAAGGGGAAGACTACGACATAGCCGGTTTTTGCGTCGGTGTGGTGGAGAAGAGCGAAATCATCGACGGCAGCAAGGTCGGTGAAGGGGATGCCCTGATCGCGCTGGCCGCCAGCGGCCCTCACTCCAACGGCTTCTCCCTGATCCGTAAAATTCTGGACGTCTCCAAAGCCGACGTGCAGCAGCCGCTGGGTGACACCACCCTGGCCAACGCCCTGCTGGAGCCGACCCGCATCTATGTGAAACCTGTGCTCAAGCTCATCAAGGAGTGCGAGATCCACGCCCTCTCCCACATCACCGGGGGTGGCTTCTGGGAGAACATCCCCCGCGTCCTGCCCGCCAACACCCAAGCGGTGATCGATGAGCAGAGCTGGCAGTGGCCGGCAGTGTTTAGCTGGCTGCAACAGGCAGGCAATGTCACCCGTCACGAGATGTATCGCACCTTCAACTGCGGTGTCGGCATGATCATCGCCCTGCCCGCCAACCAGCTAGAGAAGGCGCTGACCCTGCTCCAGGCGGAAGGCGAGAACGCATGGCACATCGGTCATATCGCCAAGGCAGCCGACGGTGAGGAGCAGGTCGTCATTCAATGAATGACCGGATCAACAGCCAAATGACCTCCTCTATGAAACGCATCCTCGTCCTAATCTCCGGCAGCGGCAGCAACCTGCAGGCGATCCTCGACCACTTCAGCGGCAAGATTGCCGCTGAAGTGGTCGGCGTCATCAGCAACAAGGCCGATGCCTATGGTCTGGTTCGCGCCAGAGAGGCAGGCGTGGCGACCTCCATTCTGGCCCAGCAGCAGTTTGCCAGCCGGGAGGAGTATGACGCCGCCCTGCTGGCGCTGATGAGGGAGTACCAACCCGACTTGGTGGTATTGGCTGGCTTTATGCGGATCTTAAGTGGCGACCTTGTGCGTCATTTTGCAGGGCGGATGATCAACATTCATCCCTCTCTACTGCCCAAGTACCAAGGCCTGCACACTCACCAACGCGCTATTGACGCCGGTGATGAGGAGCACGGTGCCAGCGTTCACTTCGTCACCGAGGAGCTCGACGGGGGGCCGGTTATTCTGCAAGCCTGCGTGCCTATCTTTGCAGGGGATACTGCCGAAGAGGTTGCCGCACGGGTTCAGGTACAAGAACACAGCATCTACCCCTTGGTGGTGCAGTGGTTCTGTGATGGGCGTTTGCAGATGCAACAAGCCAGCGTGTTACTGGACGGTAAACCGCTAGGCCCCCGTGGCTATGCGTCTGAAGAGTGACCCTCTCAACCGGTGGGTAACCCTACTCACCCACCGGTTTGTTTATCTTAGCTAACGCCTTGGTCGTCACCACCAGTCCAATAGATTACGCCCCGCTAATGCCCCCCAAACCACCATATTCAATGCCAGGGCGATGAACACCGCCGCCGATCCCAAATCCTTGGCGCGACCCGACAGTTCGTGATGCTCTGAGCCAATCCGATCCACCACCGCCTCGATGGCAGAGTTAAGGATCTCGACGATCACTACCAGCCAACTTAGCACCACCAACAGCAAAATCTGGTTAAGAGAATCACCGACCCAACACGCGAATGGCATTAACAACAGGATCAGCAGCAACTCTTGGCGAAATGCCGCCTCATTGATCCAGGCAGACTTGAGCCCCTTCATGCTGTAACCGGTTGCATTGATGATACGGGTCACCCCCGTTGCCCCAGGCTTTGCCACGATAACTACCTCATTTGGAATGGTTTTTGGGCCCTTATCCTAGCAGAGTAAGCAAGGTTTCAATCAAACCGGTTTTGCTTTATTTTATCCCTTCACCTGTTTAACGCGCTCACCAACCGCTACCCACATTACCCACTCGAGAACTAAGCTGTATGTCCATTCACACCGATGAATTGCGCACCCGTCGCCTAGAGTCACTGATCACCCCAAGCGAGCTGGCCCACGCCTTCCCCATCACCGATGCCATTGCCCAAAACCTGCTAGATGCCCGTCGCGAGGTGGAAGCCATTCTGGCTGGAGACGATCAGCGCCTGCTGGTCATCGTTGGCCCCTGCTCCATCCATGATCCCGTCGCCGCCCACGAATATGCCCGTCGCCTCAATGCCCTGCGCGAGCAGTATAAAGAGAGCCTGTGCATCGTGATGCGCACCTACTTCGAGAAGCCGCGCACCATCGTCGGCTGGAAAGGGCTGATCAACGATCCGCGCCTCGATGGCAGTTTCGACGTCAACGAAGGGTTGAAACTGGCGCGCAAACTACTGGTCGACATCAACGAGATCGGCATGCCCACCGCCACCGAATTCCTCGATATGGTAACCGGCCAGTATATTGCCGATCTCATCACCTGGGGTGCCATCGGTGCGCGCACCACCGAATCCCAGGTACACCGCGAGATGGCCTCCGCCCTCTCCTGCCCGGTCGGCTTCAAGAACGGCACCGACGGCAATACCCGTATTGCCATCGATGCGGTGCGTGCCGCCCGTCACAGCCACATTTTTTATTCACCGGATAAAGACGGCAAGATGACCATCTACCGCACCAACGGCAATCCGTTTGGTCATGTGATCTTGCGTGGCGGCCACCGGCCTAACTACGACACCGCCAGCATTGACGAAGCGTGCGAAGCGCTGGCCGACGTGGGCCTGCCGGAGCGTCTGGTGGTCGATTTTAGCCACGGCAACAGCATGAAGGATCACCGCCGCCAGCTGCTGGTGGCGCAAGATATCTGCGATCAACTGCGCCGTGGTCGCACCGGCATCGCCGGCATCATGGCCGAGAGCTTCTTGGTGGAAGGGCGGCAGGATGTGGAAAATGGCTGCGCAGCTACCTTTGGCCAGAGCATCACCGATGCCTGCTTGTCGTGGAGCGACACTGAAACCCTGTTGGCGATGCTGGCAGAAGCCGCACTGGTACGGTTGAACAAAGCAAGCCTGCGGTAACGGCTGCGGCATCACCCTTCGGCCAGAGCATCACCGATGCCTGCTGGTCGTGGAGCGACACTGAAACCCTGCTGGCAGAGGCAGCGCAGGTACGCCTGAGCAAACAAGCTTGAGCTGCGAATCAAACCAAAGGGGCCGGTATTTGTTGATACCGGCCCCTTCTGCTTGCTGTCGGCCGATTACGCTTCGCTAATCGACCCTACCCGAGCACTCTTTCCTCGACACCCGACTTACAAACTGGGCATAAACCAGACCCGCCCTGCTGCTTCGATGCGGTCGGTGCGGATCTGGAATACCTGCTCCAGCAGCGCCTCATCCACCAGTTCGACACCGCCTTCGCGCACCACCGCGCCCCCTTGCAGGCAGAGAATTCGGTCGGCCCAGTCGATAGCCAGATTGATATCGTGGATGGCGAGCACCACCAGCAATCCCTGCCCGGCCAGGGTTTTCAGCAACCGCAACAGCGCCAGCTGATGATGCAGGTCGAGCCCCGCCAGCGGCTCGTCCAGCAGCAGCACCTTGCCGGTCGGATTGAGGCTCGGCCACACCTGCAGCAGGGTGCGGGCAATCAGCACTCGCTGCTGTTCACCGCCCGACAAGCGGCTGAAATCACGAGCCAGCAAAGCCTCCAGCTCCAGCGCCTCGCACAGCGCCGTGATCGCCTCGCTCTGTCTGGCGGGCGCAACCGTCTCATCAAGCCCGAGGCTCAACACCTGAAACACCGGAATATGAAACAGCTGGGGCTGACGCTGGGGCAGCATGGCGCGCCGTTTGGCAAGATCTGGCCAGCTCAGGTCAGTGAGCACGCCCCCCCCCAGCAGCACTGTGCCCTCGGTGGGCAAAATCCCCGCCAACGCGCCGAGCAGGGTCGACTTGCCACTGCCATTGGGGCCGAGCAGTGCCACCAGCTGGCCGCCATGCCAGCGGATATCAAGGGGGGAGAGCCGCTCGGCAATAGCGAGCGCACGCGCCTCCAGCAGCGGCACAGCAGCACGAGAAGCAACAGGCATGGGATCAGCGGGCGCCATCAGCATCTTGCCTCAATAACAGATAGATAAAGAGCGGCGCCCCCACCGAGGCGGTAATCACCCCGATGGGCAACTCACCGGCACTTAAGGCCGAGCGCGCCACTAGATCGGCTGCCAGCAGCAGGGCCCCGCCGCCGAGCGCAGAGGCAGGCAATAGGAAGCGCTGATCGCTGCCACCGCACAGCCGCAGCAGATGGGGCACTACCAACCCGACAAAGCCGATGACGCCACACAGAGACACTGCCACACCGGTCAGCAGACAGACCGCCAGCACCAGCCGCACCCGCATCTGGTCGACATCCATCCCCATCAGACGGGCTTGGGTCTCCCCCAACAGTAACTGTTGCAGCGCCTTACCCTGCCAACAGAGCCAGCCCAGGGTGAGCGGCAGCACCAGCCACCACCAGCCGAACTGCTGGCTACCGTAAGAGAGGCTGCCCATCATCCAGAACATAAATTCACGCAAGGAGCCGTCATCGGCAAAGTACATCAACCAGGTCATGGCGGCATTGGTGAGAATACCGATGGCCACCCCAAACAGCAGCAAGCGAGCATGGCCGAGACGGGCTCGGCGAGCCAGCCGAATGAGCAGCATGGTCACCAGCAGGGCGCCACTAAACGCCGCCAGCGACAGCCCCCAGCCGGGCAGATAGAGGCCGAGGGATTTGGCCACCGCCATCGCCACCATGGCGGCTAGCCCTGCCCCGCTCGAGACGCCAAGCAGTCCGGGCTCTGCTACCGGATTGTGTAACATCACCTGCAGCACAGCGCCACCACAAGCCAGTGCGGCACCCGCGAGTAAGGCCAGCAGGGCTCGTGGCAAGCGCAATTCCCACAAGATCTGCCGCTCCATCTCTGCGAGAGGCTGCCAAGGCCGCAGCACAAACTGCCCCCACATCAGGGAGCACAAAAACAGCAGCAAGGTCAGTAAGGTAAGCCCACATAGCCAGCGACGTTGCCAGCGTTGCTGACGAGCGAGCAAAGAGAGGTACAAAGCAAACTCCCCGAAAATACCAGAGCGATGGGCCGACTTAATTGCTCGTCCTATCCTGATGATGGGGCGAGATGATAACAGGAGTGCCGATTAATGCTGATACGGTTTTGCCAACGTGGCGATTTCACCGCTATCGATCAGTTGCTGCAATGCCTGCACCAGCAAGGGTTTGAGTGCCTGATTAGGGGAGCGTTTACTCATGGCCAGATACAATTTCATCGCCTGGGGAGAGTGATACTCCGCCTTTTGCAGCTCTGAATCGTTAATAAGGCTTAAGGCATAATCGACCTGACAATCACCACCAATCATCAGGGGCAGGCGATCTCGCTTAACCATTTGTAACAACAGTGCCTCGTTACGAACACCATATTTGTGGATCTCGCTATCCGAGTCAAAGGGGTCAAAATAAACCGAATTAAGGACATACCCTACCGTTTGCCCTTTCAGGTCTTCGTAGGTGCGCAACGCTTTTGCCGCCGCCGCTTTACCATAAAACACAGTTCGGCACTGGTAGTAAGAGGGTTGCAAATAATCGATATAGTGGGCGCGAGCAGGAGACATTGCCAGCCCAATCATCAGGTCAACTTGTCCTGTTTCCATCTGCTTGAGCGCTCTCCCCCATGGCACCTGTTTGATCTGTAAACTCACCCCACTTAACTGCTCTAAGCGGCGCAAGATAGCAATATCGATACCATGCAGTTGACCATTAGGAGCGACAATACGAAACGGCGGCCAAGCATCGGTGGCGACCGTCAACACCGCCTTGGCATGAACGGCCCAGCTTTGTAACAGGATCAAAACCAGCCAATATGTTTTATGCATTTTTTTATTCCACCTGACTACGCTGGCTACAAAATACCCGAACGTATCCATTATGAAAACAAATGGTGCAACGATAACATGCAATTGATTTTAAAGGAGAACCTTATGAACCCTATCATTACCAGCATTGGTCTGTTGCTGTGTAGTAACGTATTTATGACCTTTGCTTGGTATGCCCATCTCAAGAGCATGAATCACAAGCCTTGGATCATCGCCGCATTAGTCAGCTGGGGCATCGCGCTGTTCGAATATCTGCTGCAGGTACCCGCTAACCGCATCGGCCATACCGTGATGAGCGTCGGTCAGCTCAAAATTTTGCAGGAGGTGATCACCCTCACCGTCTTTGTGCCTTTCTCTCTCTTTTATCTGAAAGAGGACCTGAAATGGGACTATTTATGGGCTGGACTCTGTATTTTGGGGGCGGTCTTTTTTGTATTTCGTGAAAAACTCACCGGCGGGTGATCTGCCCCCACCACTTTTAGCACAACAGTTTTAGCATAACAGTGAACAGGCATCTTCTTGCTGGACGAAGCAACGTAAGACGAGGTAACACCATGGAATTGCACGACATGTTACAAACATTGGCCAACCAGGATGGTTCGGACCTCTACCTTTCAACTGGCGCGCCGCCTAGCGCCAAATTTAACGGGGTACTGCGGCCATTAAGCGATGTGCCACTCAATCCCGGTGACGTAGCCGCCATTGCCGATGCCATTATGGATCGGGAGCAAAAAGCCCAGTTTGAGCGAGATCTCGAGATGAACTTGGCCATCTCATTGCCCCAAATAGGCCGTTTTCGGGTCAATATCTTCAAGCAGCGTAATGAAATTTCCCTGGTAGCCCGCAATATTAAGACCGAGATCCCCCGCTTTGAGGATCTCAAACTGCCGTCGGTGCTGCTCGATTGCATCATGGCAAAACGCGGGCTGGTGCTGTTTGTTGGCGGCACTGGGTCAGGGAAATCCACCTCACTGGCCGCTTTGATTGATCATCGCAACCGTCATAGCGGCGGCCACATCATCACCATTGAAGATCCGGTGGAGTTTGTTCATCGCCACCACAAAAGCATCATCAACCAGCGGGAAGTCGGGGTAGATACCCGCAGCTTTCACGCCGCGCTGAAAAATACCCTGCGCCAAGCCCCCGATGTGATCCTGATCGGCGAAATCCGTGACCGTGAAACCATGGAACATGCGCTGGCGTTCTCCGAAACTGGCCATCTGGCTATCTCGACACTCCATGCCAATAACGCCAATCAGGCACTGGATCGGATCATCAACTTCTTTCCTGAAGAGCGCCGCCCCCAGCTGTTGCACGATCTGGGCAATAACCTCCAGGCATTTGTCTCGCAGCGGCTGGTCAATACCACCGACGGAGGCCGCCGCGCCGCGGTGGAGGTCATGCTGGGTACTCACACCATCCGCGACCTGATCAAGCGGGGCGAATTTGACAACCTCAAAGAGGTGATGGAAAAGTCCAGAGAACTTGGCATGGTCACCTTCGATGGCGCCCTGTTCGACCTGCTGGTTGAAGGGGTGATTGATGAAGAGGAAGCGGTGAAACATGCCGACTCAGCTAACAACCTGCGCCTTAGGATCAAGCTGTGGCGAGAAAAGGGGCTGATCACCAGCAGCAACGATGCCACCGACTGGAGCCTCGAACCCACCAAGGACGAGAAAGCCGATTTTTTCTAACCTTCATTCTCGAGAACCTTGGGCATGCTCGGGGTTCTCTTTATCCAGCAGGTTCCATCCGGTTTATCCGCTCACCCCACACAGGCTACTCCCCTTCAACACCAACGGCGAACGCGCTGACAATACGCCACATACTCGTCGCCAAAGCGGGCGCGCAGCAACCGCTCCTCCGGCATGATCTGGAAGCGGGTCAACCAAGCCACCAGCACGATCGGTCCCACCCAGACCCAGATACCCCCAAGATAACAGTCCCAAGCGGCCAGCCAGCAAAGCAACCCCAGATACATCGGATTGCGGCTGACACGATAGACGCCACAGGTCACCAGACGGCTAGTGTCATGAGGCTTGGTGGGGCTGACCGTGGTCTGATGGTGACGAAACCGTTGTAGGGCCCCAAACCCCATGATGGCCCCCACTAGGATCAACACAGCCATCAGCGCCATTGCCCAGAGGCTGGGCTGGCTCTCCCCTCTCAGCCACCACGCGGCCCCTGCACAGAGCAGGAAGACCAGTGGTGGTGGCAAACGTAACTCAAAATTGACCATTTCCTTCCCCCGATAAGGGTCCATCGACCCCCTTGTTACGCTAGACTCCCAACCAACCAGCACCCGTTAAGTGTGGGAAATATCATAATAATAACAACAAGTTGTGGTTAAATTACCACTAATGTAGCCGACCCAATCCAAACTATCCAACGCGACCAACAAAAGGAATCACTATGCACAAGAAAACTCTGCTGGCTACCCTGATCTTCGGCCTACTCACGGGCCAAGCCTTGGCAGCGCCCTATCTCCCCTTGGCTGCAGATCAGCGCAACGGTCAGGAGCAGACCGTTAGCAACGCTTGGCTGGAGGTGGACTTAACCGCCTTTGAACACAATATCCAGACCCTTAAAGATCGCCTCGGCGATCAGGGGCCGCAGATCTGCGCCATCATGAAGGCCGACGCCTACGGACATGGTATCGACCTGCTGGTTCCCTCGGTCATTGAGGCCGCTATTCCCTGCATCGGCATTGCCAGCAACGAAGAGGCGCGGGTCGCCCGTGAAAAAGGCTTTACCGGCCGCCTGATGCGGGTACGCGCCGCCACCCCAGCCGAAGTAGAACAGGCGCTCCCCTACAAGATGGAAGAGCTGATCGGCAGTCTGGTGAGTGCTCAAGGCATCGCCGACATCGCCCAGCGCCACCACACCAGCATTCCGGTGCATATCGCCCTCAACTCTGCTGGCATGAGCCGCAACGGCATCGACCTGCAACTGACTGACGGCAAACAAGATGCACTGGCGATCCTCACGCTTAAGGGGGTCACCCCCGTTGGCATCATGACCCACTTCCCGGTGGAGGAGAAAGAGGACGTCAAGCTGGGGCTGGCCCAGTTCAAACTGGACTCCCAATGGTTACTGGAGGCGGGCAAGCTGGATCGCAGCAAGATCACCCTCCACGCCGCCAACTCCTTCGCCACCCTGGCCGTACCGGACGCCTACTTCGACATGGTGCGCCCGGGCGGCCTGCTCTACGGTGATTCCATCCCCTCCCACACCGAATACAAGCGGGTAATGGCATTCAAGACCCAGGTCGCCTCGGTCAACCACTATGCAGCGGGTAACACCGTCGGTTATGACCGCACCTTTACCCTCAAGCGTGACACCTGGCTCGCCAACCTGCCGCTGGGTTATTCCGACGGCTACCGCCGTGCGCTCAGCAACAAGGCCTATGTGCTGATCCAAGGGCAAAAAGTACCCGTGGTCGGCAAGACCTCCATGAACACCATCATGGTGGATGTGACCGATCTCAAAGGAGTCAAACCCGGCGACGAGGTGGTACTGTTTGGTCGACAGGGTCAGGCCGAGGTAAAACAGGCCGATCTGGAGGAGTACAACGGAGCCTTGCTGGCAGACCTATACACCATCTGGGGTTACAGCAACCCCAAGAAGATCAAGCGCGGATAACAGGATATGAACAAGGGCTCCCGCAGGAGCCCTTGTTGGCAGTGCTTGATCATCTACCACGCTCAAGCGGTCTTTTTCCGGGTCACGAAGAGGCTGAGTCCCATGGAGGCCAGCAGGATCAACGCGACCACCCCGAGTGCAATACCGGTTGGGATCTTAAAAACATCCAATAGCAACATCTTGACCCCGATAAACATCAGGATCAGCGCCAGACCGTATTTAAGCAGCGCAAAACGCTCGGCAACTCCCGCCAGCAGGAAGTACATGGCACGTAGCCCCATGATGGCAAAGATGTTGGAGGTGAGCACGATAAAGGGATCGGTGGTCACCGCGAAGATAGCCGGGATACTGTCCACCGCGAAGATAAGATCGCTCACCTCCACCAGCACCAAAATGAGCAGCAGCGGGGTGGCATAGCGCACACCGTCACGCCAGACGAAGAACTTCTCCCCTTCCAGGGTCTCAGTCACCTTAAAGCGGCGACGCATCCAGCCTAGCAGCGGATTGTTGGCCAGATCCGGCTCCTTGTCGGCAGCCCACAGCATTTTGGCGCCAGTCAACAGCAAGAAGGCACCGAACAGATAGAGCACCCAGTGGAACTGCTCAATCAGCCAACTGCCTGCGAACACCATGCCCGCCCGCATCACGATGGCGCCCAGTACCCCGTACAGCAGCACCCGGCGCTGTAGTTCGGCCGGAATGGCAAAGTAGCCAAACAGCATCAGCCAGACGAAGACGTTATCCACCGCCAGCGCTTTCTCGATGAGGTAGCCGGTGAGAAACTCCAGTCCCTTCTGGTTAGCAATGTCACGGCCCGCGCTGTGATCCAGCCAAAACCAGATAGCGAGATTGAAGAGCAGCGCCACGCTGACCCAGATCAGCGACCAGATGCCGGCCTCTTTGAGCGACACCTTGTGGGATTTGCCGCCGCCAACAAAGCGTATGTCGATCCATAACAGCACCAGCACAATGCAAAAGAAACTGGCCCACATCCACCATTCACCCATTTTTACCTCTCCTAAAAACGACAAAACCCACAGCCGAGCGGCGTGGGTTTGCATTTAGAGCAGATCCACCTTGCCTCTCGGCAAGGTCTCACTTACAGCCGATCTTTATCGACTGCCCGGCTGCCGGGTGCACTGCAGGAGATGGGTGCACCGTATTGACGACAAACCAGCGAGAAGTTACTCCCCTTGTTGAGGCGGATAGTAACAGCTGATGTGACTTGCGCCAAGCCAGATCAAACGAGGTGCCATTACACAATGCTGTGGCGACCTCGTTATTACTCACTCCCGATTGCCCCCACTTTGAGGCAGGCCACCCCGTGTTCGACGCTCCCCACCAGCTGGGGCCGAGTGTTGGCACACTCGGGGCCCGCCTGCGGGCAACGGGTGCGAAACACGCAACCGGACGGCGGGTTCATCGGCGAGGGCAGGTCACCTTCTAGGATCTGGATCACCTTGTTGCGCTCCTGCTCAGGGTCTGGGATCGGCACCGCCGACATCAGCGCCTTGGTGTAAGGGTGCAGCGGGTTAGCGAAGATCTCTTGGCGGGTACCGAGCTCCACCGCATTGCCCAAATACATCACCAGCACCCGATCAGAGATATGTTTCACCACCGACAGATCGTGAGCGATGAAGATAAGCGACAGCCCCATCTCCTTTTGCAGGGATTTGAGCAAATTGACCACCTGCGCCTGAATCGACACATCGAGCGCCGACACCGGCTCATCGCAGATGATCATCTTGGGCTCGAGGATCAGCGCTCGGGCAATGCCGATCCGCTGACACTGGCCGCCGGAGAACTCGTGGGGATAGCGGTTGACCAGGTTGGGCAAGAGCCCCACCTTGCTCATCATGGTGCGCACCTTCTCCTTCACCGTCTCCTTTGGCAGATCGGGGTAGAAGGTGATAAGCGGCTCGGCAATGATGTCGCCGATGGTCATCCTTGGGTTTAACGAGGCCAGCGGGTCTTGAAAGATCATCTGGATCGCTTTGCGCTTCTCCCGCAGAGCGTGGTGATCAAGCTGGGTGAGATCTTCACCCAGCCACACTACCTTGCCCGCCGTCGCTGGCACCAATCCGATGATGGCGCGGGCAAAGGTCGATTTACCGCAGCCAGATTCGCCCACCACGCCGAGGGTCTCCCCCTCATACAGACGCAAGTTAACACCATCAACCGCCTTGAGCTCTGCTGGCTTGGCCCATGGCCACGCTTTGCCACTTTTAATACGAAAGTGCACTTTGAGATCTGACACATCCAACAGCAATTTTTTTTCAGCGCTCATTTAGTTCACCCCCTGGGTGATGACATCCGACACCCAGTGACAGGCCCGCACTCGGCCGTCATTAAACGGCGTCAGTACCGGAGAGTGCTGCGTGCAAATCTCGCTCACTCGGTGGCACCGCTCTTGGAAGGGGCAGCCGGTCGGCAACCGTAGCAAGTTGGGTGGATTGCCCGGGATGGTCAACAGCGCCTCACCTTCGCTATCAAGACGGGGAATGGCGCGCAGTAACCCCTCAGTGTAAGGGTGGCTCGGACGGTAGAAAATATCGTCTACCTTGCCGTACTCCATGGTGCGGCCAGCGTACATCACCAGTACCTTGTTACAAATGCCGGCGACCACCCCTAGGTCGTGAGTGATCATGATAATGGCGGTGTTGAACTCGCGCTTGAGCTCGTTCATCAAGGTCATGATTTGGGCCTGCACCGTCACGTCGAGTGCGGTAGTTGGCTCATCGGCAATCAGCAGTTGTGGCCGGCAGAGCAGCGCCATGGCAATCATCACCCGCTGGCGCATGCCGCCAGAAAATTCGTGGGGATACATCCCCATCCGCTTGCGCGCTTCAGGGATCTTCACCGCATCGAGCATCCGTACCGACTCTTCGAGCGCCTCCGTTTTGCTCACCCCTTTATGCAGCATCAGCACTTCCATCAGCTGATCCTTCACCTTCATATAGGGGTTGAGCGAGGTCATCGGGTCTTGGAAGATCATGGCAATCTTGTCGGCACGGATCCTGTTGAGGGCAGACTCAGGCAGATTGAGGATCTCATTCCCCTGAAACCGAGCAGACCCAGTGACCACCCCGTTTTTGGCCAGCAGCCCCATGATGGCGAACGCCGTCTGGGATTTACCCGAACCAGACTCACCGACGATGCCCAAGGTTTCCCCCGCCGCCAGCGAGAAATTGAGATCATTGACCGCCACCACATTGCCGTCAGGGGTCTTGAACTCGACCCGCAGATCTTTCACATCCAGTAACTTCATATCAAAATTCCTTATCGATCTTTCGTGATGCTTTCCTGTCGATCCGATGCTCAATTAACGATCTTTCGGATCGAGGGCGTCACGCAGACCATCCCCGAGGAAGTTGAAGCAAAACAGGGTCACCACCATAAAACCGGCGGGGAACAGCAGTTGCCAAATCGCCACTTCCATCGACTTGGAGCCTTCATCGAGCAGAGCCCCCCAACTGGTCATGGGCTCTTGCACCCCCAGCCCTAAAAAGCTCAGAAAAGATTCAAACATGATCATGCCCGGCACCAGCAAGGTGGCGTAGACCGCCACAATCCCCAGTACATTCGGCACGATATGACGGGTAATGATTTTCCACTTAGAGACGCCACAGACGTGGGCCGCCTCGATAAACTCCTTGCTCTTGAGGCTTAAGGTTTGGCCACGGACAATCCGCGCCATGTCGAGCCAACTCACCGCCCCGATAGCGATAAAAATGAGCGCTAAATTACGGCCAAAGAAGGTCACCAGCATGATCACAAAGAACATGAAGGGGAAGGCGTTTAAGATTTCGAGCACCCGCATCATCAGGCTATCGACCCGCCCGCCGATAAAACCGGACGCAGCACCATAGAGGGTGCCGATCACCACCGCCACCATGGCACCCATGATGCCGACCATCAGCGAAATGCGCCCCCCCAGCAGGGTGCGCACAAACAGATCGCGCCCCAGACTATCCGTGCCAAAAAAGTGGCCGGTCGCCAGTTCCGGCGCGGTTTGCATGGAGTTCCAATCTGGCTCATCGAAGTTGTATTGGGATAAAGAGGGGCCGAGAAGCACCGACAGGCCAATCAATGTCAGCACAATCAGGCTAGTGAGGGCAGCCTTGTTACGCAGAAAACGGCGCTGGGCATCCTGCCACAGGGAGCGCCCCTTCACGGTCTCCATTTGCTGGGCGAATGCCAGGGCGGCATCGCGATTTTTTGTTGAAACAACCATGATGAACTCCCGAATTAGTAACGGATCTTGGGGTCGATGACGGCGTAAAGAATATCGACCACCGCGTTAAAGGTGATGGTGAGGGCGCCGACCAAAATGGTCAGACCGAGCACCATGGAGTAATCACGGTTCAGGGCACCATTGACGAACAGCTGACCGATCCCCGGCAGACCGAAGATGGTTTCGATCACCACCGAGCCGGTAATGATGCCAACAAAGGCGGGGCCCAGATAAGAGACCACCGGCAGCATGGCGGGACGCAGGGCATGTTTGAGAATGATGTGGCGCAGCGGCAAGCCTTTCGCGCGGGCGGTGCGAATGAAGTTGGCGTTCATGGTCTCGATCATGCTGCCGCGCATGATCCGCGAGATGGCCGAGATGTAGTACATCATCATGCCCACCACTGGCAGCACCATGAACTGGATGCCGCCCCCCTGCCAGCCACCGGCTGGCAACCAGCCTAGGTAAATACTGAAAAACAGCACCAGCAAGGGTGCCAGCACAAAACCGGGGATCACCACCCCCGCCATGGCCGATGACATCAACAGATAGTCAAGCAGCGTATTTTGTTTGAGCGCAGCAAGGGTGCCAAAGGTCACCCCGAGCATCACCGCTAGCAAGAAGGCCACGGTGCCAATCTTGGCGGAGACCGGCAGCGCTTTGCTCACCAGATCATTGACGGTGAAATCTTTGTATTTAAACGACGGGCCCAAGTCCCCTTGCAGCAAATTGCCCAGATAGGTGAGGTATTGCATGCCTATCGGTTTATCGAAGCCATATTTGGCTTCGATATTGGCGATCACTTCAGGGGGGAGCGCACGTTCGCTGGTAAAGGGGTTACCTGGGGCGAGGCGCATCATAAAAAACGAGATGGTGATCAGCACCAACAACGTCGGGATTGCGGCTAGTAGCCGTTTCAGAATGAATTTCAACATAGACAATACCTGTCTTGTACAGCGTCCAACGGTTCGCGGTCACACTGAGCGACGGTCGTTCCCCTGCCCAGTGGCGCTTCGCGACTTAAAGGCCCGCCAAGTGGCGGGCCTTGCTCTGCCTACTGATGTCTGCGATGGCATCAATGTGCAACGATGTACATCTCTTTGCTATGCAGCTCATCCAGCGGGTTGGCCGGATAGCCGCCCACATAGGGCTGCACCATGCGGGCAGTCACATATTGGTAGATAGGGGCAATCGGCATATCCTTGGCCAGCAGCGCTTCCGCTTGCTGGTAAACCTTGCTGCGCGCCGCAGCATCGACTTGATCGCGCGATGAGTCCATCAGCTGGTCAAAGGCGGGGTTGCTGTACTTGCCATCGTTGTTGCCATGGGTGGTCTGCATCAGATCCAGCAGGGAGGACGCTTCGTTATAGTCAGCAATCCAGCCACGGCGAGCCACATCAAACTGGCCCTGTTTCAGGCTATCCAGATAGGTTTTCCACTCCTGATTGACCAAGCTTACCTCGACACCAAGCTGTTTCCACATGGAGGCAACTGCAACCGCCACTCTTTTGTGGTTATCGTCGGTGTTATAGAGCAGATCCAGCTTAAGGGGGTTGCCTGGGCCATAGCCCGCTTCGCTCAGCAGTCCTTTCGCCTGAGTATTGCGCTCAGCTTGCGTTAGCTTGGACCACTCAGGGGCGGTCGGTTTAAAGCCGTCGACAAAATCAGGCACCAACCCATACGCTGGCTGCTGGCCCTGCCCCATCACCTTGTCGGCAATCACGTTACGATCGATGGCATAGGTCAGTGCGGTGCGTACCCGCACGTCATCATAGGGTTTGCGCTTGACGTTAAAAGTGTAGAAATAAGTGCCAACGTAACCGGTCACTTTTAGCTCATCGGGCTTCTCTTTCTTCATCTGTTTGAAGCGCTCGATGGGCATTTGATAGGTCATATCCACTTCGCCAGCCAGATAGCGATTCAGATCTGCATTGTTATCGATGGGCAAATAGGTGACTTGATTGATGACGGTTTTAGCATCGTTCCAGTAGTGCTTGTTGCGCTCCACTTCAATTCGCTCGTTCACCACCCATTGGCTGAGGGCATAGGCACCGTTAGATACCATATTGCCGGGCTGGGTCCACTTGTCACCAAACTGCGCAATCACCTTTTTGGGCACTGGATAAGTGGTAGTGCGAGAGAGCATGCTGACGAAATAGGGCACCGCTTTTTCAAGCTGCACCTCGAAGGTGTAATCATCAATCGCCTTTACTCCGAGGGTCTCGGCTGGTTTTTTACCCGCAATAATATCGCTGGCATTGATAATGGTCGGGATTTCGAGATACCAAGCGTAAGGAGAGGCGGTCTTCGGATCGACTGCCCGTTTAAAGGCATATTCAAAATCGTGGGCAGTGACAGGATCGCCGTTGGACCATTTGGCGTTTTTACGCAGATGAAACAGATAGTGTTTATTGTCTTTGGTTTCCCATGATTGCGCGACACCGGGTAACACTTCGCCCTTTGGCCCAGAGCTTATTAACCCTTCAAATAGATCACGCAAAATCTGCGACTCTGGCACCCCTTCGGTTTTATGCGGGTCGAGCGAAGCAGGCTCAGCGCCATTGCCTTTGACCAATTCCTGCACCTTCGCAAGCTGGGTGCCCGCTGGCACGTCAGCGGCGTGAGTTGCAGGGATAGCAGCCACCACAGCCGCCATGAACAGGGTAGGTATCATTGCTTTTTTATGAGTCATTTCCGTACTCCAATTAAGATCATTCCATGGGTGATTTGATATCAATAAGGCGAGCAGCCCGTTTCCAGCATAATTTCCTGCAGATCGGCGAAACGTAACCGATATTGTCAGAAAATATGGCGATATATGGTTAAAAAATTAGATTTTGATCTCAAAAACAGCATTTAAATAGGCTGTTGAAGATATACCTGATAGAAAAATCGCTCGATTCTAGAAAATAAATCTTAAAAAGCAACCAATAAAAAGCCGGTCACTCGGACCGGCCTTAACAAAACAGATCTGGCTCACATTAGGCTAGGGAAGACCCCCTTGATGCCGGCCACCATGATCTCGATCCCTAGCGACATCATGATAAGCCCCATGATCCGAGTGACCACGTTGATACCGGTATTCCCCATCACTTTGAACAGCAAAGGGGCCGCCCGAAAAATCAGCCAAGAACAGAAGGCAAACACCACCACCACCACCGACATACCGAGCAGCTGTTGCCAGTGGCTCTGGCTGGCATAAACGATCACCGACGAAATCGCCCCAGGGCCCGCCATCAACGGCAGGGCAAGCGGCACCACCGCGATAGACTCACGAACCGCCAGTTCACCCTTCTCTTGTTTGTTGTGTTTTACCTCGCCCAGCTTACCTTGCAGCATCGACCAGGCGATCAGGGTGATCAGCGACCCACCCGCAATGCGAAACGAGGCCAGCGAAATCCCGAAACCATCTAAAATCAGCTGCCCCATGTACATGGAGACCAGCAAAATCACCATCACGGCAATATTGGCGGTGGTGTTGGTTTTCATCCGTTCGGCTTGGGTATGGTGACTGGTCAAGCTGACAAACACCGGCAGCAAGCCCAAGGGGTTGATGATTGCAAATAAACCGACAAAAAATTTCAAATACAAAGAGACGTCAACTGCTGCCATAGGCGCCTGCTCCAAAAAATTGTGCCAAGCCGTGAGGCTACCCCATCATTTTCGCGCGTAAATTTACACCATCACCGAGCGTCGTACCAAACAAACCGCTATCGCCCAGCGGAAAAAAGAGCATAACGGACAATCACTAACGGAAAATCTTGCTGGATGCCCTCCTCCCCACATGTTCGCCCGCAGCAGACTCAGCGCTATATGAGCCAATCGCAAGCGATTTAACCTGTTTCCATGGCTGCTGGCGGTTACAGACGAGGGGGCGATTCACATCGCCAAAGGATTCATTTAGAATCTCTCCTTGGTTACATTTTATTAACGAATGAGGGGGTGGATTCTGAAATAAAATTTCTTTTGTTCTTTTGCAACACTTGATCGAGATCAGCATTTTCTGGGTCACCCCCGCTCTATAATCGACCCAGAAAGCAATTTAGTAAGGTATGCAACTGCCCGTGAAGGTGATGAGTGTCCGAGTAAAGTGACTATCATTGCAGGGCCTTGCCAAGGTTTTACTAAACAGTTTTCAAATCATCAGGAGATAAACATGGCAGTAACCAATTTGGCAGAACTGGATGCACTGGTCGCTCGCGTTAAAGAAGCACAACGTGAGTTCGCTAGCTTCTCACAAGAGCAAGTCGACAAGGTGTTCCGCGCTGCTGCCCTGGCCGCTAGCAATGCACGTATCCCTCTGGCCCAAATGGCCGTAGCCGAATCAGGGATGGGCATCATCGAAGACAAGGTTATTAAGAACCACTTCGCCTCCGAATATATCTACAACGCTTATAAAGATGAAAAAACCTGCGGCATCCTGAGCCAGGATGACGAGATGGGCACCATCACCATCGCCGAGCCGGTTGGCATCATCTGCGGTATCGTACCGACCACCAACCCAACCTCAACCGCCATCTTTAAAGCGCTGATCTCGCTCAAGACCCGTAACGCCATTATCTTCTCCCCGCACCCCCGCGCTAAGAACTCGACCAATACTGCTGCCAAGCTGGTGTTGGACGCGGCGATTGCTGCCGGTGCGCCGAAAGATATCATCGGCTGGATTGATCAACCTTCGGTTGAACTCTCTAACGCCCTGATGAAACACAACGACATCAACCTGATCTTGGCCACCGGTGGCCCAGGCATGGTGAAAGCGGCTTACTCTTCCGGTAAACCGGCTATCGGGGTAGGTGCGGGTAACGTGCCCATCGTCATTGATGAAACCGCCGATATTAAACGTGCCGTTGCCTCCATTTTGATGTCTAAAACCTTTGATAACGGTGTAGTTTGCGCCTCCGAGCAGGCGGTTATCGTGGTTGATTCCATCTATAACCAAGTCAAAGAGCGTTTCGCTACGCACGCTGGCTACATTCTGTCTAAAGAAGAAGCAGACAAAGTTCGCAAGGTGCTGTTGATCAACGGGGCGCTGAACGCAGACATCGTCGGGCAGCCCGCCACCAAGATCGCCGCCATGGCCGGTGTCACCGTGCCAAGCAATACCAAGATCCTGATTGGTGAAGGGTTAGAGCTCTGTGCAGAGGACGAGTTTGCGCATGAGAAACTCTCGCCAACCTTGGGGATGTTCCGCGCTAAGAACTTCGAACAAGCTGTCGACATGGCCTGTGATATGGTCAATATCGGTGGTATCGGCCACACCTCAGGCCTTTACACTGACCAAGACCTTAACGCCGACCGGATCAAATACTTCGGCGACAAGATGAAAACCGCGCGGATCCTGATCAACACCCCGTCCACCCAAGGTGGGATCGGTGACCTCTATAACTTTGCGCTGGCCCCGTCACTGACGCTGGGTTGCGGTTCTTGGAGTGGTAACTCTATCTCCGAGAACGTGGGTCCTAAGCACCTGATTAACAAGAAAACAGTCGCAAAACGGGCAGAAAATATGCTGTGGCACAAACTACCGAAGTCTATCTACTTCCGTCGTGGTTCTTTACCGATTGCCTTGGGCGATTTAGACGGTAAAAAGCGCGCCATGGTCGTTACCGACCGTTTCTTGTTCAACAATGGTTACGCTGACGAAGTGGTCCGCCTGCTCAAGAAGCAGAACATGGAAGTCGAAGTGTTCTACGAAGTAGAAGCTGACCCGACCCTGTCAGTGGTACGCAAGGGTGCCGAAATGGCAAACTCCTTCAAACCTGACGTGATCGTGGCGCTGGGCGGTGGTTCACCGATGGATGCGGCCAAGATCATGTGGGTGATGTACGAGCACCCGAACACCGCATTTGAAGATCTGGCAATGCGCTTCATGGATATCCGCAAGCGTATCTACAAGTTCCCGAAAATGGGCGTGAAAGCCGAGCTGGTCTGTATCACCACCACATCGGGCACCGGTTCTGAAGTGACGCCGTTTGCTGTTGTGACCGATGATGCTACGGGCATGAAGTACCCACTGGCTGACTACGAGCTGACCCCGAACATGGCGATTGTGGATGCTAACTTGGTCATGAACATGCCTAAGTCCCTCTGTGCCTTCGGCGGTATCGATGCGGTGACGCACGCGATGGAAGCGTATGTTTCCGTGTTGGCCAACGAGTACTCCGACGGTCAAGCGTTGCAAGCGCTGAAACTGCTCAAAGAGTACCTGCCATCTAGCTATGTCAATGGCGCTAACGATCCGGTGGCTCGTGAGAAGGTACATAACGCCGCAACCATCGCGGGTATCGCGTTCGCTAACGCCTTCTTAGGGGTATGCCACTCGATGGCACACAAACTCGGGGCTGAGTTCCACATCCCCCATGGCCTGTCTAACGCGCTGTTGATCAGCAACGTGATCCGCTACAACGCTAACGACAACCCGACCAAGCAGACCGCGTTCTCTCAGTACGACCGTCCGCAAGCTCGCCGTCGTTACGCTGAAATTGCCGACCATTTAGGTCTGACCAACGCCAGTGACCGTACTGCAGCCAAGATTGAGAAGCTGTTAGCATGGTTGGATGAGCTGAAAGCCACCCTCGGCATTCCGACCTCTATCCGTGAGGCGGGTGTCAATGAGGCTGATTTCCTAGCTAAGGTCGACCAGCTGGCCCTCGAAGCCTTTGATGATCAGTGCACCGGCGCTAACCCGCGTTACCCATTGATCACCGAGCTCAAGGCCATCCTGATGGACACCTACTACGGCCGCCCCTTCACTGAAGAAGCCCCATTAGCGGTCAAGGTCGACGTCAAAGCCGACAGCAGTAAGAAGAAATCCAAGGCTTAATAACCTGCCTTAGATTGGTTGGCTTAACCTAATTTTGCTCACGATGCGGTCATCATTAGGCTGATAAAAATCCGAAACTGGTCAGCCAGTTTCGGATTTTTTTGTCTCTTCCTACCCATAACGTGATTCATGTTGCCAGGCCGCTATAGCCTGCCCCACCACACCGTTCGCCGGCTATCTGCGCGAGATAACAACGGGTCATGCTTGATATTAGTTTTACTTATGCGACACATCAAAATCGGTCAATTGAGCCTTTTTCCATTTGTGGTTAATCTCTGCGCAACCCATTTGCCGCACGCCAGACGTTGCCAACAGGAGCCACCTTATGGCCAACATGACCTACTCCCATACCTGCGATACCCAAGCCCAGCCCCATTCGATCCATCTGCTTACTCACGCAAAAACCTTGCTGCTGGTCTGGCTTGAACGTAGCCGCAGCCGGCGCCAGCTCTCTGAACTGCCTGATTATTTGCTCAAAGATATTGGGCTAAACGAAGCAGACCGTTATCAAGAGACCACTAAACCATTTTGGCGTAGCTAACTCGTGCTATCTCTAGTGAGCAAGGATGCTCATTGTGATGTGGCTCCAGCGATGACAGCGCTTGTGAGGCGTAGGTTGGCTTGACCTTGTTCTTATTATCGATATTGATCTCCTTCGTTTGAGCTGCCGTGCTCTCAGCCCCCATCCCATTATGATGTCGTCGCTAGGCACCACGCCAAACAGGGGGCATTGAGCTAAATAATGAATTTTAAGCTTGGCCGCCTTACGTATAATCCCGCTATGGTTCTTTGATCCTTAAGGGTGAAACGGATGATCCCCCACTATGACTTTTTAGCGCTGACTTGTCGCCATGAATGGCTGCTTGAACCGTTCACATACGATCTAGCAGATGGCACCCGCGTGCAGGTGTGGGATACCGGCGTTCTCTGTCTCGAGCCGCCACCTGAGCGGTGCGGAAAAAAAGATATTGTGCTCTCTTGTGGAGTCCATGGTAACGAAACAGCGCCGATCGAGATTTGTAACCACCTATTGACTCGATTACTTAGTGGGGAGCTGGTGGCACGGCAGCGAGTACTGTTTCTGTTTGGTAACCCAGCGGCCATTAATTTGGGCGTCCGTGAAGTGGCAGAGAACCTCAACAGGCTGTTCTCCGGCGCTCACAGTAAGGGAGAGGGGCAGTGTAATCGGGAGCGGACCCGCGCTATGGCGTTGGAGCAGTATGTGAGCCGCTTTTTTACCGATCCCGCTCGGCCCCGCTATCACTATGACCTGCATACCGCGATTCGTGGCTCGCGCTACGAGAAATTTGCCGTCTATCCTTTCTTGCATCAGCGTGGGCATGATCAGGCACAGGTGCAATTTCTCGGGGCTTGTGGGGTTCGTACTATCCTGCTGTCAAATGCGCCAACTACCACCTTTAGCTACTACAGCTCGCATCAGCACGGCGCCCATGCCTTTACCATCGAGCTAGGTCAAGTTCGCCCGTTTGGCGAGAATGACATGACTCGCTTCGTCGACATCAGCCACACGCTACAAGCCCTGATCACACAAGATGATATTCTACTAGCACCTTGGCATGCCGATGATTTTAAGCTGTTTGCCATTGATCGCGTGCTTCATAAAAAAACCTCCGATTTTCGCTTTCTTTTTGCCCAAGACGCCGACAACTTCACCGAGTTTCCTCAAGGTTTTTTGCTGGCCGAAGATGGTGAACTGCGCTATTGCGTGGAAAAAAATCATGAGGCAATCGTCTTTCCGAATGCCAATGTGGCCATCGGTCAACGAACCTTGCTGCTCGTGACCCCCACTCAGTTGTGGCGCTAAGGAGATATCCCCCCATAGCAAAACGGGGGCACGTCTGTTGACGTGCCCCCGCGGTTAAACCAATAGCCTCTTACTTAACTGTTGTTTTTGACAAACAACGTCAGCTCCTGGCCCGGTTTGAGGTAATCGGTTTTATCCAACTGATTCCAACGCATCACATCATTGATAGCGACTTGAAAACGTGCGGCAATCGAGGAGATAGAATCGCCACGTTTAACCTGATACACCATTGACTGGTTGCTCTTTCTCTTAGGGGAGTAGACCACCAGTTTCATACCTGGCTTTAAAGAGGCGTTCGCCTTCAAACCATTCCACTTGGCCAGCTCATTATGAGATATGCCATGCACTTGGCTAATACTCCACAGATTGTCACCAGAACGCACCTGATATTGCACCTTGGCTTTACTGCGGGTACGGCTGGCAAGCTGCTGCGGCTTGGTCGTGTTCGTCAACGCCTTGCTAGGTTGACCATTAGCAGGGATCGCCAGTTGTTGCCCACGGCGCAGATTATTACTCCGCAGATTATTGGCCAACTTCAACTCGGCAACACTAACACCTTGGTTTTGGGCAATACGCGACAACGTATCACCACTGGCCACCTGATAGGTACGAGTACGTACCCGCTCATTTTTAGGCAGATCAGCCAAGGCGAGTTCAAGCGTATCGGCATATTCAACAGGCACCAACAAACGGTATGGGCCTTTTGGCGAGGTCACCCCACGGCTTAACGCGGGATTAACCTCTTTAAGCTGTGCTGTGCGCAAACCTGCCAGCTGGGCTGCAACGTTAAGATCAAGCTGGCCGCCCGTATTCACGACCCGCAATTTTGGCTCGTTAGCCAGCACCGGCAGGGTAACGTTGTACTTGTCCGCATTACTGATCATGTCTGCCATGGCCAGAATTTTAGGGACGTACATCTGGGTTTCCCGAGGGAGATCAAGTGACCAGTAATCCGTTGGCCGCCCAGCTCGTTGATTACGTTGGATCGCGTTACGGACCCTACCTTCACCGGCGTTGTAAGCAGCCAAGGTTTGCAGCCAATCACCGTCAAAGAAACGGTTCAGGTACTGAATATAATCAAGGGCAGCGCTGGTTGATGCCAACACATCACGCCGTCCGTCGTACCAATTATCACGACGTAGACCAAAATTTTTGCCGGTAGCGGGTACAAACTGCCACAGCCCAACAGCATTACTGCGCGAGCGTGCATGAGGATCAAACATGCTCTCAATCATGGGGATCGTCACGAGCTCCATGGGTAGCCCACGCCGTTCGATCTCCTCGACGATAAGATACAGGTAGGGCTCGGCTCGGCTCGCAATGGTGGCTAGATGATTATCATTGCGCAGCAGCCACTCCCGTTGCTTGCGGATCCGTTCATTGTCTGTGGTATCAAGTTGCATATCATCGCTGATCCGCACCCACAGATTGTCTGTACTGCTCGTTTCATCTATCTGGTCATCACCAAATAGCATGCCCGACGCATATTTTTTATGTGCTTTTTTATTGACTTGGCTGGACTTGATCGGCTCTAGTACCGCTAGCGCCCGGTCATCCTGATGGCTCAGGTTTTGGCAGCCACTGAGTACCAGCGCTGCCAATAAGGCCGTTCGTGCTTTCATCTCGTTCCGGTCATTTTCAAGAAAAACAGCCCGCATCATATGTGGCAATGGCCATAGGATCAAGGTTTGCTCAAAAAACGTCCTTCCACTGGCGCAGAATTTTGAAGGTATCTTCTGGATTTTCCACGCATTTTAAACCGTATTTAGCAGCAGAAAATCTTACCGAATCGTGATCACAACGCAGAAATACATTAAAGATCCGCTCGTCCCCCAAGCGGCTTGGCAAACTAGGCAACCCTTGCTGACGTAACTTGCTGACCCATCCGATTTGGCGCTGGATGGCAGGATTATCTGGTTCAACCGCATAAGCAAACCGCAGATTGGCAAGAGTGTACTCGTGGGCACAGTAGATCAGTGTGTCATCTGGCAGCGCGGCAAGCCGTTGCAGCGACTGATACATCTGCTGGGCAGTCCCCTCAAACAGGCGGCCACAGCCCCCAGAAAACAAGGTATCCCCGCAAAACAGCATCCCCTGACCATAATAGGCAATATGGCCATGGGTGTGGCCAGGCACGTGGATGACCTCCAGTGCTAAGCCATGCCAATTAATCTGATCTCCCTCCTCTAACCACTGTCCATGATGGTCTGGCATCGGGTCCAGTTTTGGGCCATATAACTTAGCTTGGGGAAAATGGCCAAGTAGCGCACTGACGCCCCCGACGTGATCTTGATGATGATGGGTCAATAAGATGCCATCGAGTTGTAAACCGAGGGTATTAAGCCGCTCCATCACTGGCGCAGCCTCTCCAGGATCAACGGCCAATACGCGCTGACCGTTTTTTATCAACCAGATGTAGTTGTCATTAAAGGCTGGAACTGTGATGACGCTATACATGAGTCTGCTTCTCTTTGAGGGGGGTATCTTATATAACAGGATGGTGTTCGAAACCCCAAGTTGAGCCCTATTATGCAGGTGGCACGTACCGAACAACAAATGGATGCCCCAACGAGCTGGTCCACCCTGCCTATGGGGGACTGGGTTGCCGCTGAAATCCAAGAACGACTCGATAATTGGTGCCCGAATCTGTTCGGCTATCACCTATTGAAAATTGGCGCATTGAGCGCGGAGCTCTCCTGCAAGGGTTCCCCTATTCGCCATCAAATTGACATTGCGCCAACAGGCCGATTATTTGATCTCTATGGCGAGCCCCATGCGTTGCCGGTGCGCACCGGCAGCGTAGATGCCTGTTTGCTCGCACATTGCCTCGATTTCTCTAGCGATCCTCACCAAGTACTGCGGGAAGCTGAACGCGTACTCACTGATGATGGCTGGCTGATCATCACTGGTTACAATCCCGTCAGCTTAGTGGGGATAGGTCATTATCTGCCATTCTTGCGACACCGCCTGCCTTGGTCAGCGCGGATGTTTACGCCAAGTCGCATCACGGATTGGTTGCACTTACTAGGATGTGAAGTGATGCTTGATGAGCGCTTTGGTTACTCTTTTATGGGTAAACAAAGCTGGCACAGTTGGTGGCGAGAAAGCGTAGGGCGAGATTATTGCCGAGCATTTGCATCTGTTTATGTCATTGCGGCCCGTAAACGACGCTTCCCACTTATCCCTGTGCGCCGTCGCTGGCCATTGCCAAGATCGATCGCCACACAGGGCATGGCGCGTCAGGGCTGGTAGCCCGTATCTTCAGCCAGTTGCGAGCCACTGGCAGCGTCTCTGGCAAGCTCATCACACCGTTCGTTTTCAGGATGACCTGAATGTCCCTTTACCCAGAGCCATTCCACTTGATGGCGAGCCACTTCCACATCTAATGCTTGCCAAAGATCGACATTTTTAACGGGCTGACGATTTGCGGTTAGCCAACCTTTTTTCTTCCAACCAATGATCCACTGGGTGATCCCTTGGCGCACATACTGGCTATCGGTGGTGAGACGGACTTGGCAGGGGGTATTAAGAGTGCGAAGACCCATAATAGCAGCTAGTAACTCCATCCGATTATTGGTGGTGAGGCGAAAACCAGCGGCAATCTCTTTACGGTGCTGACCGTACACTATGACGGCGGCATACCCTCCCGGTCCTGGGTTACCAAGGCAAGAGCCGTCTGTATATAAATCGACCTGTTTTAACATACGCAATCGTTCTTCTTTTTTAGGATAAGTCTTGGGGTAAACTAGCGGACACCGCCGAAGTTTGACACAGATTGGATCATGAACACACAGCAACTGAATCGCCAGATCATTCTGGATACTGAAACCACAGGTATGAATACCGCAGGCGGCCCTGTTTACCTGGGCCACCGGATCATCGAAATCGGTTGTGTCGAGGTGATAAACCGTAAACTGACAGGGAATCACTACCACGTTTATATCAAACCAGACCGTCAAGTTGACCCAGAGGCGGTACAGGTACACGGCATCACGGATGCTTTCTTAGCTGATAAGCCCTCATTTAGTCAGATTGCTAATGATTTCATCGAATTTATCCGTGGCGCGGAGCTGATTGCCCACAACGCACCGTTTGACGTCAGTTTTATCGATTACGAGTTCAGCAAACTCGGACTTAGCATAAAAACTGCAGATATGTGCAGCATCACCGATACCCTAGCAATGGCACGGGAGCGTTTTCCTGGAAAACGCAATAACTTAGATGTGCTCTGTGATCGTTACGGCATCGACAATTCACACCGTACTTTGCACGGCGCTCTACTCGATGCCGAGATATTGGCCGATGTTTATCTGCTGATGACGGGTGGCCAGACCAAACTTAATCTGGCCACTGAGACCACCGAAAGTGATAGCGCCCGTGACACTAGCATTCGACGGTTAGATAGCCATCGAGCGCCATTACGAGTGATTCGTGCTAGCCCAGAGATTGCGGCTATTCACGAAGCTAGGCTTGATCTAGTTCAAAAAAAGGGAGGTGTCTGCCTATGGCGGAAATAAGTAAGTACTTGGCAGGACTACTATTATTTTTTTCGATAAGCCTGACAGCTAACGAAGTTTTTGCTCCCTCTGATGTTCCGTTATTAGATAACCGTTTTCGCATCGATTATGGGGTCAGAGAAGTCACCTTCATCGCTAAGCGTAAAGCAGGCTCCCCTTCTATCATTCTGATCCGCCCTGATGGCAGCAAACTCTACGTTGGCAAAGTAAAGCCTGATGATGTGGGGTGGCTATCGCTAGCAGAATACGACCTGATTACGCTACGCAATCCGATGCCTGGCCCTTGGCAAGCCATTGGTGCCATTGCCCCAGATAATCGTGTTCGATTGTTGTCTGATGTACGTTTAGAAACCGATCCACTGCCATTAAGGCTCTATCAAGGGGAAATCCTCAAACTCAAAAGCTGGCTACTCGTCGATGGCGAACTCGCTAAAGAAACTTATTACCTCGCGAATCTTGATCTCACTGTTTCCTTGCAAGCATTAGATAATAGTCAGGACGGTCAGCCACAGCGTGATGCTCAAGATCACACCTTGGGACATTACCTTGATGATGGTAAAGAGCTCGACGAGCGCCCTGAAGATGGGATCATGACAGCGCAAGCGGTATTACAAGATATTCCTGCGGGCAAATATCGGGCGCAATTTAGCACGGGAAATCAGGTTTTCGTGCGAGCCAAACATCAGGATGTCCTGATCTACCCCCTCCCCCTCAGCTATCAGGTGATCCCACCATCGGAGGATAAAACAGCCAAGCTCTCACTGTTATTTGACCAAGATGAGCTTGACCCAGCCTCTGTCGCCATCTCGGGGAACATGACCGATGAGAGAGGAAAAACTCTCCCTTTCTCTGCCATAGGCAGTGAGCCCAAGCTAGATATTGCACTCCCCGCAGTGACCGATGTCGGCATGTATAAGGTGGTCACCACACTCTATGCCACTACGCTCTTGGGCCGAGAAATCAAGCTACAACTGCCCAACAAGACCTTTACTGTCCAGCCACCACCACCGCCCGTGAAAGCCATCTCCCCATCCGTGTCCGGTGTGGCAGCAACCCAAGTCGCGCCGGAGGAAGAGGACCAAAAAGAGATGACTTGGCTAGTCTGGGCCGCGGTCGGCGGAGGGGTCATATTGATGCTAGTGGCCGGTATTGCCTTTTTCGTCGTACAAAAACGCCGTGCATTACAAAAAGCATTAGCATCCGTCCCAGCGGAGGAACCCACAGCGCCTCCTCTTCCGGATAAACTGGATCTTAATTTGCCAGAGCAATAAGAGGTGGTAGCACAGAGGCTACCCATCATGGGCGGGTGTACCTGATCCTGGATATTTAGAGACTCACCATGAGCTAGCTACTCTCAGCAAGAGGGAGGTATAACACCTCCCTCTTGCTGTTGAAGGGACAGCACATTAACTATTGTGATCAACCATCGCCATATCGGCTCGGCGCCTTAACCTCACGGGCTTGACCAATAACTGGGCTAGCAACACCCCAAATAGCGTCAGCCCACCACCGAGCCAGTGATAATGCGTAAGCCGTTCTCCTAGCAGGGTAACGGCTAAGCCCGCCGTCATCACGGGCAATAAATTCATAAAAATGGCAGTACGATTAGCACCCAGTAGCATAATCCCCTGCATCCAGAGCCAAGGCGATAACGCAGACGTAGGAATACCGGCGTAAAGTACCAGCCACAGGGCGCTACGGTCGGGCCATTGCCCATCGATCAACAGATAAAATGGGGTCAGAAACAGTAAGCTGCACAGCACTTGACTGTAAAGCATCGACCAGTTGTCGAGTCCCAGATCCCACTTTTTGAGCAGCACACTGTATAGCGCATAAGTTCCCGCTGAGAGCAGCATATACCCAGAACCCATATGGATGCCTTGCGTGAGTATGCGTGTCGGTTCCCCTTGGCCAAGCAAGATAGCCAAACCTGCAATAGACAACACGCCACCGAATAGGGCCCCCCATGTCGGGCGCTCCCTCAACACCACAATACTCAGCAGAACCGTAAACAACGGGGTCAGCCCCATCATCAGACCCATCTCGGTAGCACCGAGGGTCTGCGCAGCGTAATAACCAAACGTCTGATTAAGCACCATTCCTAAAAATGCCAAACCACTTAGTTGCAACCAGCCACGACGAAGCGTGGCCCGTTGACGCCATGTTCGCCGCGCAAGGAAAGGCGTTAAAATAAGTGCCGCGACCATCCAACGTGACCACGACAGAGCTGCCGGTGAAAGCACCCCAACGGCTAACTTGCTGGCAATGCCATTACCTGCCCAAATAGCCACACATGAAAAGGGAAACAAAAAAGCAAGGGGCATAGAGACAAACTCGCGCTCAAACAACATCAGCAGGCGAGTATAGGGAGCATCAAGGGATAAGCAAGAAACTCAAAAGAAACCAAAATGCCCGCTCTTATCACGGGCATATGCCAAACAAGCAGAATAAAGAGGATTAAACCAAATCCATATGAAGCCTTCCAATCAAGGCGTTCACTTCAGTAACCGTCTGACGGTGGGGAACATCCGCGCTAGAAGGCATTAACAACAAGCCGGATTGAAAATCGAATCGGCCGCGGCCATGAATATAAATGCGTCCCTTAAAAAAGGTTTTTACATGCTTTGCCACCATCAGTGGCAGATATTTTTTGAACACTCTCATCGTTTGCAACCTCTTGAAGTTGTATCCGTATGACAGCAGACCATGCGAAATAATTCCGCTATTTTGAAATAAAAATCTGTAAAATAGGGTAAAAAACCATTAAACACACCTAAAAATAACTTTTTGTTAACTTTTTGCCATTGTATGCGGCCCTTTGAGCCAGAGCAAGCGTCCTGACTCATCTTGCCAATCGATACACGCCATGCCTGAGGTAGCAAACATCGGCGCACCCGCTGTAGGGCACAGCGCTTGCACTAAATACCCTACCAACGGTAAGTGGCTAACTATCAGTATTGATTCATATTTCTTTGCCTGTGCCGTGAGATAAAGCATGACCTGTTCAGCATCACCATATGGGGTAATCTCACTGCTCTGCTCAACACAACTAGCCTTTGGTAGCTCATTACATATATGCTGCCAAGTCTGTTTAGCACGTAGGTAATGGCTGTGGATGACTAACCCCAGCTCGCCATTGATCTGGGGCCGCAACCAGCGAGCCATTTGTACAGACTCTGCAATGCCCTGCTCGGTCAAGGGACGCTGCTCGTCTGTTTTCGCGTTCATGCCCGCTTGACCGTGCCGCATGATATAGATTTTCATTACAACCTCGCCCTGTGGGCCTGTTTGGGTGGCCCGCAGATCTTACCCCGCTACGCAAGGGGAAACAATTGCAGGCCCCTGAGTTCAAGAGGACGTTCTTCCCCCTTGGCCAAATCGATAATGACTTGTAAATTCAGATAAATCCTACATGAGTGATATGCCATGAGCCCCTACGCCAGCCCCAATGATCATCGGCAATACCATTTTATGGAGCTACCCAACCGGCTCAAGGTGCTGCTGATTTGCGATCCCGCAACCGATAAGTCAGCCGCCGCTTTGGCGGTGAATACAGGCCATTTCGATGACCCGACGGATCGCCAAGGCATGGCTCATTTTCTCGAGCACATGCTGTTTTTAGGTACCCAAACTTATCCCAAGCCTGGTGAGTATCAACAATTCATGAGTCGCCATGGCGGTAGCAACAATGCGTGGACCGGTACTGAATTCACCAATTTCTTCTTCGATATTGATAACGGCTTCTTCGAAGCTGGCTTAGACCGTTTCTCCCAATTTTTCATCTGCCCCACCTTCGATCCTCAGTGGGTTGATAAAGAGCGTAATGCGGTCGACTCAGAGTACCGCTTGAAGCTAAAAGACGACGTGCGCCGCAGTTATCAGGTACATAAAGAGACGGTCAACCCAGTTCACCCTTTTGCCAAATTCTCGGTCGGCAATTTGGATACCTTGGCCGACCTGCCAAGCCGAGATCTGCGGGCCGATCTTATCGAGTTCTACGAGCGCCACTACAGTGCGGATCGCATGGCATTAGTGCTGCTTTCTCCTGCCACTATCGAAATGCAAATTCAGTGGTGTGAGCGCTTCTTCGCACCAATTGTGAATCGTCATCTGGGCACGCCCACGCTCACCGCACCGCTGTACCGGCTTGATGACATCGGCATTCGTATCCATATCAACCCCGTCAAAGAGAGCCGTAAACTGGCATTGACTTTTCCTTTACCCAATGTGGATGCCCACTACGACACAAAACCGCTCACCTTTATTAGCCATCTGATTGGCTATGAAGGCGATGGTAGCCTGCTCGCTTTGCTCAAACAGAAAGGATGGGTTAACCAACTTTCAGCCGGTGGCGGGATCAGTGGTGCCAACTTTAAAGATTTTACGATTAACTTTGGCTTGACCCCACAGGGGCTGACTCATGTTGATGACATCGTGGCCGCACTGTTTGGCTACCTAAAACTGATCGCTCGCGAAGGGATACAGGACTGGCGCTATCAAGAAAAACGCCAAGTGCTCGAATCGGCATTTCGCTTTCAAGAGCGCGGGCGAGCACTCGATACGGTATCAGGGCTGGTATTAAACCTGTTTAGCTATGCTTCCGAGGATCTGCTGTACGGCGACTACATGATGCGCGAGTATGATGAACCGCTGATACGCCAATTTCTTGCTAAGCTCACCCCGCACAACCTGCGACTGACGTTGATCGCGCCCGAGCTCAGCACCGACCGATTAGCGCGTTGGTATCAAACCCCTTACAGTACCGCGGTCATCACCGAAGCGGAGAAGATCCGGTGGCAGCAACATCAGCCCGATCCCACCCTCTGCTTGCCCCAGCCAAACCCGTTTATCAGCACTCGGCTTGATCACCGAATGCCCGCCACGCTAGCTAGCACTCCACACCGCCTCATCGATCGCCCCGGCTTTCGGCTCTGGCATTTGCAGGAACATCAGTTCAACGTCCCCAAAGGCAATCTATATATCTCCATCGACAGTGAACACGCGGTCAAATCGCCCCGCAATATCGCGATGGCACGCCTTGCGGTAGAGCTGCTTGCTGATCACCTCAATGCGATCACTTATCCGGCTGAACTGGCTGGGCTCGGTTATCAGTTTTATGCCCACCAAGGTGGATTTACCATTAACCTCAGCGGCTTTGCCGACAAGCAAGCACTGCTGCTCGAGATGATTTTAAACAACCGCACCTTGGGCTATCCGGATCCAGCACGTTTTATCGAGATCAAAGAGCAGCTGATCCGCAACTGGGAGAACCAAGCTAAGGCGCGTCCCATCGCCCAACTTTTCAGCTTGCTCACCAGTTTATTGCAACCCAACAATCCGCCATTTGAGCTACTGCTCCAACATCTGCGCACGGTGCGACTGGAGGAGATGCCTGCCTTTGTCGCTCAGTTATTTAGCGATGTGCATGTAGAGGCCTTGGTGCATGGCGACTGGACACCGCCAGAAGCGTTGGCACTCGCGGCACTGTTAGAGCGCCCCTTGGATGAAACGAGTCAACCCAGTGAGGAAACAAAGCGGCCACTGATCTCCATTCAAGGCCAAGGCACCCTGATCTGTGAACGTGAGTGTCACCATGAAGACTCCGCACTACTGGTCTATTACCAATCTCCTACCACTGACGCTCGGGATCTCGCCTGCTTTACCTTGGCCAACCACATTATGTCCTCTACCTTTTTTCACGAGTTACGCACCCGTCAGCAACTCGGTTATGTGGTAGGGGCAGGCAATCTCCCTCTCAACCGCCATCCGGGCCTGATTTTTTATATTCAATCCCCGATCGCAGGCCCCCAGATATTGCTCGATGCTATTGAGGAGTTTATTGACCTCTTCCCACTGGCGATGCTCGAACTGACTGAACAGCAGTGGCAAGACAGTAAGGCCGGATTACAGGCCCAGTTAAACGAGCGGGACGCTAACTTACGCAGCCGAGGCCAACGACTGTGGGTCTGTATTGGCAACAAGGACCTGACATTTGATCAGCGTGAACGGGTCAGCCAACAAGTCGGTCAACTCAGTCGAGCCGATTTGGTGCGTTTTATCACTCAGTTACGTTCCCGCACCTCAGATCGGCTGATCCTCTGCAGCTATGGCCAAGGACATGGACATGATGAACGGATCAGTGGTCACCTCATTGCCGATCCGCTCGTCTTTCGCGTAGGCGCCACCACCTTTGACGACTAATCGAGGCGCCTGCGCTCATAAAAAAGCCGACCTTATTAGGTCGGCTGGAAAAAACCATCACAAATGCGGTAAACACCGCCAAACATGAACATGAGCGTGAAAATGCAGTGTCAGTCAATCGCCTTCAGCGCCTGTGCACCTCGCCATTAACCTTGGCCACTGCAAAAACGTGTTTATTTTATCCACGCAGTTACTGCATCCTGTTGATCTGCATCAAGCAAGCCGCCCGAATTTCCGTCCCCCCTTATCCACGGCGAGTTAATCGATAAGCCACCTCATCAAAAGCACTAAGCTCACCCGTTTGTACTCGGGGATGATCTGGCTCAGCCACTCGCCCTAGCAGTTCGATCTCAAAGTTTTGTGCAAAGAGGGCCCGAACCTCTGGCTCACTGACAGAGAATGGTGGCTGACTCTGCTGAACCGGCTGATACTCCAGCGTCACCAGCAAGATCGTTCCGTCAACTTCCACTAATTGAGCAATCAGCTGCGCGTACTGCCGACGCATCTTGGCTGGTAACGCAATCAAGGCCGCGCGGTCATACACCAACCGATAGCGACGTCCCAGCGCTTTGGCGGCGAAAAAATCGCCCTGATAAAGCGCCAAATGATGGTGCTGGTAGCAGCGATAAGGCCCGATCTCACTCACTTGCACAGCCAATTGGTTGTCACTGAAAAACTGCTCAGCGGCAAGTGCAGACAACTCCACACCATCGACAGGATGCCCCTGCTCATGTAACCACAGCATGTCGTGGGATTTACCGCATAGAGGAACCAGTACCGGTTCATGAGGCTGTGCCCCCAGCCAGCAGGATCGCAACCAACGGTTAACTTCCTGCTGGTGAAAACCGATCCGATTTTCTTGCCAACGCTGATGCCAAAACTCGCTGTCCATTTTTATCCTTATAACAATCAATAAAATAGAACTAGATCACCCACCACCAAGCGAGCATCAAACCAATGACGGCTCATCCATTCTCTTTCGATTTACGAATGCTTAGCCCCAATTCACGGCCACGCAAACGGGCATAATAGATCGTGCCGACAAACGCTAACGTAGTCAGCACTAACTCCACCACCGCCAGTGCGCGCTCTCCTTCATCGGTTGTGATCAGGGTCAAGGCATGAAGAAAATAGGGCATCAGCACAAAATTGCCCCACGCGTGGGTGTAGGGATTACCTTGGAGTATCCCTTTCAGCGGAAAGAGCAGCGGCACCGTCCAGATCACGGGCAGCAGCCAAGGATTCAGATCAGGGTGGGGCGATAGCCACAAATGCCAGAGTAGTACCCAGCACAGCAAACCAACAAAGCCAAGCAGTGTGAGCAAACGAGCCGCAAAAGTGGTCACTGGATGATCTCCAACACTTGCTCGGGTGGACGACCAATTCGAGCTTGGCCATTTTTGATCACGATGGGACGCTCAATCAGCTTCGGATGCTCATGCATCGCACGCACCAGCGCGGCACCATGCACCTCGGCCAGCCCCAATTCACGGTAAAGCTCCTCTTTAGTACGCATCAGCTGACGCGGGTCGCTAAAGCCGAGCTGAACTAGCAAGGTGGAGATCTCTTCTTCGCTCGGGGCTTGCTCTAAATAGAGCACCACCTCAGGCGTAATCCCTTGCTCGGTCAGCAAGGCCAAAGTTTCTCGACTCTTCGAGCAACGTGGATTGTGGTAGATTCTGGTCTCGCTCATGGTAACTCCCTGAGGTAGCAAGATGGGATGGCAAAAGGCGTTATTGTAGGGGAAAGCAATGGTCAGAGTAAGCCGCTGTAGCATGGAATTAACATCAGCAAGTTCCCTTATGGGTCTTATTTTGGTGGCATGGTTGTTGGCAGCCTGCCGCCCAATCCCCACTTTTACCGACCACCAAGGGCAACCTATCACGCTGACCGAATTCCAAGGTAAACCACTGTTGATTAACTACTTCGCCCCCTGGTGTGCCCCTTGCCTGCGAGAGATGCCACGTCTTAATGCTCTCGCCGCAGAAGGCGACATCGCCATATTGGCCATTAACTATGATCCCACGACGGTAGCTGATCTTGCCAAACTGGCCCAGCAGTATCAGATCCAGATACCGCTGGTGCTCGCTAATGATCCAGCATCACTCCCCTTCCCTCGCCCCAGTGGCCTCCCAACCAGCTATCTGCTCGACCGCAAAGGGGAACTTATCGACACGTTTATCGGCGAGTTAGACCAGCCCCAGATCACGGAGCTCAAGAGAAAAGTGCATGCTATGCCTGATTAGCCGGTAACACTGAGCGAGTAAGCCTATATGGCCAATAACAAGGGGCACAGGAAGTGCGCCCCTTGTTATTGCTTGATGTCGGTGCCAAACCGCTAGCCCTTAAGGCTATCTAGATCCTTTTTGGCGCGCTCTAATTCAGTGATACGGGCTTCCAGCCGAGCTAACGTCATTCGATCCGTGGTGCTGCCACGGGCCACGATCAACTCATCAATAGCCGCCTGATACTCACCACGCAACGAGAGGATTTCTCCACGAACCATGTGCAACTCGGTCATCTTACCCGCTTGACGATACGCATCGGCCAGCAGGTTCCAGGCTAAGCTGTTCTCTTCATGTGCTCGGGCATAAGGGTCAAGAATAGCAATCGACTTTTTATAATTACTGCTCTCAAGGTAGGCATTGCCCAAGTTAATGATGATGACCTCGTTATCGGGCATTCTGTTGCGAAACTTCTCAAGTCGGGCAATGGCTTGTGCGCTGCGATCCTTTGCCAGATCGATGTCGGTCAACGCATCCACAATAAACAGATCTTCTGGATGACGAGCAGCAAGTTGCTGCATCAACCGATCAGCCTCGTCGTAGCGTTTGAGTTGCAACAGCGCCAACGCCTTACCATAAAGGGCCGCATCCTTGAGCGGATAGTCCCCTTTCTGGATACGTGACTCAAAATAGCTCAGTAATCCTTGTGGCGTATCAGTGCCATAACGCACCTGAATCCGCACCTTGGCCAACCAAAAATCGAGGCTGGGTGAGAGCTCACGTTGGCCAAAACCGCTTGCTCTGGCGCGCGATTCGCTGATCCGAGTCTCCGGCAAAGGGTGGGTCAATAGCATCTCAGGCGGCTTGCTGGCATAGCGATACTCCGCCGCCAGCTTTTGAAAGAAGTTGGCCATTCCCATGGGATCAAAACCGGCATCATACAGTGCCTTCATGCCAATCCGGTCAGCTTCATACTCGTTATCACGGGTATAGTTGATGGCCGACTGCATAGAGAGCCCAAGGGTTGTCTGCAATGCGGCGATACCGGCGGTCGGGTTGATCACCGCCAGTGCAATGGAGCCGACTAGCCCTGCCAAGGTCACCGCAGAGCTGCTTGCTTGCGCCTCCATATAACGGGCGATATGACGCTGAGTGACGTGAGTGATCTCATGCGCCAATACCGAGGCCAATTCACTTTCGCTATCGGCGTAGAGAAACAGACCGGTGTGCACCTTGACCCGCCCACCGAGAAACGCGGCAGCATTGATAGTCGGATCGTTAACCAAAAAGAAGGTAAATGGAAAACGCACCCCATCGGCATTAGAGAGCAGCCGTTGTCCTAAGTCGTCGATATATTGGTTGAGAACAGGGTCATCAATGATAGGCAAACCAGCCCGTGCAAAACGCATAAAGGCATTGCCGTATCGCACCTCCTGCTCGATGGGGAGCGCAGCCACCCCAGCAGTACCGATGTCAGGAAGCTGATTATTCGCCGCGACGTGGAAGGTAGCCCCCATCAAGGAGGCCAGCAGGGGAATCGATACCATCAGAGGGGAAAAGCGTGCCACGTTATCTCAATCTCCATTCAGACCCTCGCGGGAGATCGGCAGAATACCTTTGCCCTTCAAGGCTCACAAGCGTTGTTTCATGCTGATCTCATGGCCATAATCATCCCCTTCTATCGGTAGGAGCGCTCATGGAACATCTCGATCTAACCCCTTGGCGTTGCCCCGAGCCGCTGATCCGGCTCAAGCTCTGGTTACGCCACGCTAAACCTGGCCAAACAGTCACGCTTCACTTAGCTGACCCAGGCTCACAGCAGGACATCCCAGCCTACTTGCAACGACAGGGTCATCAGCTCACCTTGCTGCAAACAACAGGCGACACCCTCTCGTTGGTATTGATGATCCACCCTGCCCCCAGCGAGGCTGCAGCAAAATAGTGCAAGGGGCGGGTAGCAGTACCACCGATGGGTTATCTCACTCGCCATGACAGCGATAGCACAACCGATCACCGCCCGTAACAGGCACCCCGTATACCTCTCTGGGGCTTATTTGTCGGTGCAGGTTTGCCTCAGAGGCTGGCCAAAAATGAATCCAGTTGATCATTCACCCAAACCGGATTTTCGAGGCTAGCAATATGACCGGCTGCGGGGATCTCTTTAAATGGGCAACCCAGTACCTCGGCCATCAAATACCCCTCTAACACTGGCCGCGCCTTGTCCTCACAGCCGGTCATTACCAGCGCAGGCACAGCGATCTCTGCCAGCCACTCGATACGATCTTCACGAGTGACAAAACTACGCCCCACCGCGACCATGGTGGCAATCTTCTCGCTTGGCCAGGCAGCAAGGCGCGCCTTGAAATCGGCCAACAAGGCGACATCGGGCTGGTTGGCAAAGAAGATGGGAGCCACCTGTTCGATGAGAGGTGCCGATATGGCACCGGTTTGCTCAATCATCGCCAGCATCCCAAGATAACGTTCGCAGGTGATCTGGGGCTCAAGGCCAACAAAGCTGTCCATCAGTACCAGCCCCTTGAGGCGTGCGGGTGCCATGCGCGCCAGCTCCACGCCCCACATGCCGCCGATGGAGAGACCTACCAGTACGAACTGGTCGGCCCCGAGGGCATCGAGCAGCGCCAGGTGATCGCGCGCCAGAGTAGCCAAGGTACAGCCACCTTCGGGGAGTACGTCGGAATCACCGTGGCCCCACAGCTCGGGGACGATGCAGCGATAGCTGCCCTTGAGCGCCTCGATTTGCGGCGCCCACATGGCGCTGTCCCATAGATAGCTGTGACCAAACAGCACGGCAGTGCCCTGTCCCTCGTCCAGATAAGCCATCCGGCGGCCCGCTATCTCGATCCATTGCTTCATATTTTCTCCTGTCACCCACCACTGATGCTGAAACTGCAATTCAAATCGTCGTCAATCGTTTGATGTTTTGTTCTGTAGACCACCACTGAGGCAAAAGTGAAAATGGCTGCACGTTCTCTTCTCTCACTCACTAACGGGGTGGCAGTGTAACACGCCCCTCTTGGCTATGAGGCTCACCTAGGGCAAGCTAAGTGCGACTCAAATAAGTCATGATTAAAATCCCCTCAACAAGGAGAAAGAGATGGTAAAGGAGAAAAGTAAAAAACCGCCACGGCTCAATAGGAAACCTTATGAGTGCCATCTTGCTTACCTGCAGGAGGAGCTGGTCAAGCTGCAGGAGTGGATCAAGCAGGAGGGGCTAAAAGTGGTGGTGGTATTCGAGGGACGAGACGCCGCCGGTAAAGGGGGTGTCATCAAGGCGATTACCGAACCACTCAACCCGAGGATTTGCCGAGTCGTCGCCCTACCGGCACCCTCTGATCGGGAGCGCTCCCAGTGGTACTTTCAGCGTTACGTGGCCCACCTGCCCGCCGCGGGTGAAATGGTGCTGTTTGATCGGTCTTGGTACAACCGAGCCGGGGTCGAGCGGGTGATGGGATTTTGCAGCGATGCCGAGTATCGCGAGTTTCTGCGTACCTGCCCCGAGTTCGAGCGGATGCTGATCCGCTCCGGCATCACGGTGATCAAATACTGGTTCTCGGTCAGCGACGAGGAGCAGGAGAAGCGCTTTAAAGAGCGGATCAACACCCCTATCAAGCGATGGAAGTTCAGTCCGATGGATTTGCAATCTCGCTCACGCTGGGTCGAATACTCCCGCGCCAAGGATGATATGTTTACCTATACCGATATCGAGGAGTGCCCTTGGTTCGTGGTCGACGCCGATGAAAAACGCCGAGCGAGGCTTAATTGTATCTCACACCTCCTTAGCAAAGTGCCTTACCAAGCGATTGACTACGACCCCATCACCCTGCCACCTATCAGCACTGAAGGCTATGATCGCCCCCCCTTGACCTGCCAAACGTTTGTGCCGGATATTACCGCTGAGCTCAAGGCCTGAGTGCTGCATCCTATCACTACTCCCATGTGGCAGAATGGCAGGTAATAAAAAGCCGGTCTTACGACCGGCAAACCGCAATAAGATGTTCGAATACCTTGGTCTACTCAGTGCCCATCAGCTGCGGATATATTTGGCGGTACGGGGGAACGCTTGCTCTTTGGCATCGAAGAGATAGCAGGCTTCGGCCGGAATACCCACGCTATAGCTCTGACCGGTCACCACATCCACATCGGAGCTGGCTTTTACCGTAAAGTCGTGACCATCCACGTCCATGTAAACAAACGATTCAGCCCCCAAATGTTCAGCAACCTGCACCGTACCACTCACCTTACTGTGTGCATGAGGGTGATCGAGAGGGAATAAGTGTTCAGGACGAATACCGAGCTCTACTTTGTCACCCACAGCGCCACTGCGGGCATCCACTCGGGCACGCACGGTATCGCCAGAGCTCAGCTTAACCACGCACTCCTGCTCGCCAATCTCCAGCAACTCGCCCGCGAGGAAGTTCATCTTGGGAGAGCCGATAAAACCCGCTACGAACTTGTTGTCCGGGTTGTGGTAGAGATCCAGCGGTGAACCAAACTGCTCCAAGTTGGTGGCGGCTTCGGCCTTGAGCGGGCTCAGCACCACAATCTTATCAGCCAAGGTCATCGCTTCCACCTGATCGTGGGTCACGTAGATGATGGTGGAGTTGAGCTCTTTGTGCAGCTTGGCGATCTCGATCCGCATCTTGACCCGCAGGGCGGCGTCGAGGTTAGAGAGCGGCTCGTCAAACAGGAACACCTGCGGTTGCTGCACGATGCTGCGGCCGATGGCAACCCGCTGACGCTGACCGCCGGAGAGCGCCTTCGGCTTTCTGTCCAGCAGCGGCTCGAGGCCCAGGATCTCGGCGGCGCGCATCACCCGCTTGTGGATGTTCTCCTTGTCCATCTTCTTGAGCTTGAGGCCAAAGGCCATGTTCTCGTAGATGTTCATGTGAGGATAGAGGGCGTAGGACTGGAACACCATACCAACATTGCGCTCAACTGGCGGCACGTCATTCATATAGCTGCCACCGATGGTCAGCTCGCCGCTGGTGATATCTTCCAGACCCGCGATCATCCGCAGCAGGGTGGATTTACCACAGCCAGACGGGCCGACGAAGACGATGAACTCCCCTTCCTTGATGGAGAGGTTAATGCTGCGCAGGGTGTCCTTGTGAACAGCCGGATCGTAATTTTTGCGAACGTTGTTGAGTACTACTTCAGCCATGTCGAGCTCCGCTCTTGAGTCTTTGCAAATCGTGATAGCGGGGGAAGTCTGCTCCCCCAGCCATAAACTTAACCTTTCACACCACCGGCGGTGAGGCCACCGACTAGCCAGCCCTGAGATAGACCAGCAGGAACACCTTGGTGCAGGCAGCGTGGCGCCACTTAACCTTTCACACCACCAGCAGTCAAACCGCCAACCAACCAGCGCTGTGCCAGCAGGAACACCACTGTGATGGGGAAACCGGAGAGCACTGCGGCTGCCGCGAAATCCCCCCATAGATAGTTCTGCGGATAGAGGTACTGCTGGGCCCCGACCGCTAGGGTCAGATTGTTCACATCCTGCAGCAGGATGGAGGCCATGGGCACCTCGGTAATGGAACCAATAAAGGCCAGAATGAACACTACCGCTAAGATGGGCACCGACAGGGGCAACAGGATCAAACGGAATGCCTGCCACGGCGTCGCACCGTCGATGGCCGCCGCCTCCTCCAGAGAGGGGTCGATGGTCTCGAAGTAGCCCTTGATGGTCCAGACGTGCAGGGCAATGCCGCCCATGTATGCCAGGATCAGGCCACCGTGGGTGTTGAGACCCAGCCAAGGGATGTAGTCACCGATCTTGTTAAAGAGCGCGTAGATAGCCACCAGCGCCAGTACCGCAGGGAACATCTGGAAAATCAGCATGCCCTGCAGGATGGTCGACTTGCCACGAAAACGCAGACGGGCAAAGGCGTAGGCACAGGTGGTGGAGAGCGTCACGATCATCAGGGCAGTGATACCGGCGATCTTGATGGAGTTCCACAACCAGGTCAGCACCGGGAACGGCGGCGGCGTGATGCTGCCGTCGGCATTGGTGATGGACATGCCCAGCGCCAGCTTCCAGTGATCCAGGGTCGGATTGGAGGGGATGATCTCCCCTACCGCGAAGTTACCGTTACGCAGCGAGATGGCGATAACCATGACCAACGGGAAGATGATCAGAGCCAGGAAGCCCCACATGACCAGGTGGGTTGCCCACACCCGGTATTTGACTGATTTGGGTTGTACGATTGCCATGTTGAAGCCTCCTTACAGCTGCTTGTCGGCTTTGGACAATTTCAGGTTGAGCAGCGCCAGCGCACCCACGATGAGGAAGATAGCAGTGGCGATGGCACTGGCCAGACCGTAGTCCTGACCACCCGATCCCTGGAACGCAATCCGGTAGGTATAACTCACCAGCAAGTCGGTGGTACCGGCCGGGGTGCTGGCGCCGATGATGTCGGGCGCACCGTTGGTCAACAACTGGATAAGCACGAAGTTGTTGAAGTTGAAGGCGAACGAGGCAATCAACAGCGGTGTCAGCGGCTTCATCAGCAGCGGTACGGTGATCTTGAAGAAGTTCTGCATCGGGCCTGCCCCATCCATAGCAGACGCTTCATAGAGATCTTCCGGAATGGCTTTGAGCAGGCCCATGCAGAGGATCATCATGTAGGGGTAGCCGAGCCAGGTGTTGACGATCAGGATCATCACCTTGGCCAGGAAGGGGTTGGTGTACCAGTCCGGCTTGATACCAAACGCCGCTTCCAGAAACATGTTGATCTCACCGAAGTTCTGGTTGAACAACCCCTTGAACACCAGGATGGAGATAAACGCCGGGATCGCATAGGGCAGGATTAGCATGACCCGATAGAAACCGCGCCCCTTGAGCTCTTCCCACTGCACCAGACAGGCCAGCACCATGCCGATAGCCAGGGTGAAGGCGACAGAACAGGCGGAGAAAATCACGGTCCAGACGAATATCTGCAGGAAGGGTGCCTGAATGCCCGGGTCAGTCACGATGCGGGCGAAGTTCTTCCAACCCACGCTCACCACAAAGCCCGGGGCAATGCCCTTGCCGACAAACTGACCCTGTTCGTCGATGTACTGATAGAAGCCGGTCTCGCCGTTGGGCAGCATCAGCTCACCGCTCTGGTTGTCACGCAGCAAGTTGCTGTCCTTGATCACCACGCCGGACTTGAGCTCGGCGCCATCCATCAGACGAGTGTAGTGCTGCTTCTGGGCGGCAAACTTGCGCAGGCTGCTCAGGGTCAGGTGGGTACCGCCATCTGGCAGCACCAGATCAAGGTCACTCAGGTGAGTACGATGCTCAACAATGGCGCGGATCGGTGCGGCCTTGCTGTCAGCTTCACCAGTGAAGGGCTGCAGCTCGACCACTTGCTGGGAACTCTGCACTCTGCCCTCGCGGGACGCCAGCTCACGGGCCTTGCTGGTCATCAGGGTAACGGGTTGACTGATAAAGGATTGGTCGTCCTGTTTCAGCAGCAGCTGAAACTGATTGTTCTCTCCACCCAAGAGGGTGAAATCAAATTCCCCTCCCGCCACCTTGTAGGTTTTCTTCAGGTGGTAGTCCCGCGCCTGCTCCACAGAGAGCAAGTTAGCCCCCGAATAGTTGGTGAAGGCGATGCCGATGGTGTAAGCAAGGGGAAAAATGATGAAGACCACCATGCCCGCCACACCGGGAAAAATGTAGCGATGGGCATAGGTCTTCTTGTTCATGAATACATATAGACCGACGGAGACCACAACGATGTCGAGCAAAGCGAATACCCATTCACCGCTAGCGTACATCATGACAGCTGCATAGCCATTGAGGATCGCAATCAAAGCCGCGATGGTCCACTTAAACCAAGTGTGCTTATCCTTCGGACCGGCATAGGACTCGATAGAAGGTACTACTTCCATGCCAATTAACCTTTTAACGCCATAGATAGAGAGTGTGGAAGGCCAAATAGCCTCCCACGTTGTACATCATTACTGAACGATACGCTTAGCAGCGGTATCTAGCGCTTCGTCAACACCTTGACGACCAGAAGTCACATTTTTGAGGGCGGTTTCAAAAGAAGACCAGAAGCGGCTCATTTCTGGCACCGACGGCATCGGCTCGCCTGCTTGGGCATTTTGCATGGTTGCTTTGATGTGCGGATCGGACTCCAGAGTCTTCTGGAAGGATTTCAGTGCAACAGCACCCAGCGGCTTATCAGCATTCACTGGCGCCAGACCGGCATCTGTCAGCAGGTAGTTTTCCAGGAACTCGATGGCCAGATCTTTATTCGGGCTAGCGGCGTTAATCGTCGCACCTAATACACCAACAAATGCTTTAGCGGGTTTGCCTTTAAGCGTAGGTAAAGAGGCTACACCATACTTGATGCCGCTCTTGTCTAGGTTACTCCAAGCCCAAGGACCATTGATCATCATAGCCACTTCGCCCTTGTTGAACTTGGCATCCATTACGCCGTAGTCAATGCCTTTTTCCAGATGGCCGGACTTAATCATCTCAGAGATGTAACCCACTCCTGCCTTCGCGCCCGCATTGTTGACGCCAGTGTCTTTCACATCATAGCCAGTAGCCGTTTTCTTAAAGGCGTAGCCACCGTTAGCCGCTACCAGCGGATAGCTGAAATAGGGGGTATCATAGGCCCACATGATCGCGCGCTTGCCACTCTTTTTCAGGGTTTCGTCAATCTTGGCAATCTCTTCGAAGGTCTTTGGCGGCTCAGGCAGTAGCTCCTTGTTATAGATCAGGCTGACCGCTTCCATGGCCACGGGGTAACCATAGGTTTTACCGTCAACAGTCATGGCATCCCATGCCAATTGCTCAAACTTAGCTTTAGTATCAGCGTTAGGTGTCACAGGCACTAATAAACCGGCTTTGACCCACTCACCGTAACGGTCGTGAGCCCAGAAGAAGATGTCAGGGCCGTTGCCAGTGGCAGCGGCTTGCTGGAATTTCACTTCGACCTGATCCGGGTGAGCCACAGTAACCTTGATGCCGGTTTCTGCTTCAAACTTCTTACCCACTTCAGCCAGACCGTTGTATCCCTTATCACCATTCACCCAAATAGTGAGCTGGCCTTCATCGATGGCCGCAGTAGCAGAACAAGCAACGCCAAGCGTGGCCAAACCAATCAACGATGACAGCATTTTCTTTTTCATAAGCCTTTCCTTAGTATTATTTGCGTACTGTAGGGGGTCATTTACGTAACGAATATTATCCCAAGCACCAACTCGCTCACATGACGCAACTCGCATTTTTGAAACACAATTACGTATTATCTTCCATGAAATGTTGAAAACATTTTCTTAAAATAGCTTATCTCTGCACTTACCCCACTCATTTCAGCACAGCAAACGAAAGTTAATTACCAAAGTGAAAATTAATTACCACCAAGAAAGGGTTTTCATCCAAATGAAAACCCTTTCTTGTCATTCATTTGGTTTGGTTTGTTAAATAAAGCACTGTGGGAGTTTCTCCGCCTCTTTGTTTAGCCAATAAAAAAGACCTTTGCGAAGAAAGGTCTTTTTTACAAACAATAATGACTAGATCTGACTACGACTGGCGCAGCAGCTGATCCTTGAGATTGGGCGGCACACCCTTGATTGTCAGGGTGTCGGTCTGAGGGTCGTAAAAGATCCGGCTGTTCAACAGTTTTTGCTCAAAGCTCAGGGTCAGGCCACCGCCAGAGCCGACAAACTTGGTCAAACCGCGTAGGGTAGAACGATCCGCTGGGAAGCGATCTTCCAGCTCATACTCCTGACCGATAAAGCTGTAAAAATCGAGTTCACCACCGCCTTCATGTTTTGTGGAGAGTTCTGCCGACAACTCCTTAATTTCGATCTCTTCACCGGCGCTCGCCTGCTCGGTGCAATATTTGAAGACCTGCTTTTTGTAATCATTTCGCTCGGTCGGTTCGAGCTGGCGACTGTCGCAATAATCTTCTACCGCCTGCAGCAAGCCTTTATTTTGTACCTTGGCATCCATGCCCTCGCGGGCACCCAGCAGATCCATAAAGAAGTCGCCCAGTTTACGACCAATACGCCCCTTGCTGAAGGTGATATAGCGGCGCGAATCAGGCTGGGTTTTCCATTCGGTTAAATCAATGCGAGCCACCAGATTGAGTTTGCCAATATCGAGATACTGGATATGGCGCAATTCCAGCGCTTCGCTGACGGTGACGCTCTCCTTGCCCTCCAGCAGGGCAATCAGCAGATAATCGACCCCGACATAATTGTATTTGGCAAACAGCAGTACCCCTTGCTCATCGAGGGCGTGCTCCACCAGCTGCTTGACCAGCATCTGAGTCACGGTGACCGAAAACGGGACGAATTCGGTCTGCTCGTCGAGCAGCTGTTCGAGGGCGATACGAAACGCGGGTGAAGGCTGCTTGGGAGCCTCTTCACCGTCGGCCAGCTCGGCGACGGCGGCCTCGGGATCGGCAAAGAAGCCAAAGCCCTTGCCGCCCTTGCCGTTGTAGATTCTATGCAGTTCCACCATCAGCCCCTGTACCGCCTCATCAGGGGGTAGGGTCTGACTGCGGGTATCGGCGTGGGGTTGACCATCGCCGCCCTGGCGCAAGGAGTGAAGAATGATCTTGTCGATATCGAGACTCATGTCACAAAGCCATAGTGTTAGCCGAAAGGGTGCAGTATTATAAGGCGCTTTGAACCGAGATGAACTGAAGATTATGCCCATCGTATCAAAGTACAATAACGAGCAGTTTGATGCCCTGATGAACGACCTGATCACCGCGCTGGAAAAGCATAAAGCACCGGTGGATCTCAGCCTTATGGTGCTTGGCAACCTGACCACCAATATCATCAACGGTATGGCACCGGCCCAACGCCAAGCTATCACCGAAAAGTTTGTTCAGGCCCTGACCGCATCGGTCGATAGCCGCCACGAAACACACTAACACTCTTCTAATTATCTGATGTTTTTCAAGTAGATGGATTACTATGGTCGAAACCGGCAACCCTTATCGTGACAACGTTTCTCGCCTGATCACATGGGGGCATTGGTTCTCCTTTTTTAACATCATATTGGCCATGTTGATTGCTACCCGCTATCTGGGTGCTATCAGCTGGCCATCTACTACGCTAGGCATTACCTATTTAGTCGTTAGCTGGATTGGGCACTTCTCGTTTTTGAGCTTTGTCACTTATTTACTCACTATCTTCCCGTTAAGTTTCGTACTTCCCAAAGAGAAACAGCTCCGCTTTATTTCGGCTATTGTTGCTACGTTAGCGCTGGTCATTTTACTTATTGATACCCAAGTATTCCGGTTATTTAAGTTCCATCTCAATGGGCATGTATGGCAGCTGCTACTTGATCAGGCCCAGACAGAAAAAGGCTCCACATGGAGTATTATTTTTGTCGCAGTACCCACTATTTTCTTATTACAGCTATTGTTGTCTGCTCATGTTTGGCGAATGGTCAATAAACGCAAACGCCGGCAGTACGGTAATCAAGTAGGATTAGCACTACTGATCTGTTTCATTCTCACCCACGTGGTCAATAGCTGGGCTGATGCAACACTTTATCAGCCCATCACGATGCAAAAAGCTAACTTCCCCCTCTCCTATCCAATGACAGCCAAAAGCTTCTTAGCTAAACAAGGTTGGTTAGATCTAGATGAATATGAGCGCGAAGCTGAATCTCAGGATAGTGATGGCGAAAATCGGTTGAATTATCCACTGCGGCCACTGACCGTCAGTGTACCAACCCGCCACAAGAACTTGCTGATTGTGGTGGTTAACTCACTCCGTGCTGACATGCTTAATAACATCAATATGCCTAATCTCCAGCGTTACGCTGATCAGAAAATGGTCTTTAAAAATCATTTCAGTGGCGGTAATGATGATGTGATGGGCATGTTTAGCCTATTTTATGGTCTTCCAGGACACTACTATCCGGCTATTAGCAGCGACAAGCGCCCACCAATTCTGTTTGATGAAATGCTGCGCCAAGATTATCAGTTTGGTCTGTTTGGGATTCTTGAGGACGCACGGAAATATCGTAAAAGTATCCTGTCTGGTCTGCGCAAACAGGTATTTATTTCCGAACAAGGTAATGATGAAACCCTCCTGAAAGATTGGCAGCAATGGTTAGATAAACGCCCCCAAGATCGCCCTTGGTTTTCACTTGTTTATCTGTCTAGCCCTGGTAACTATCAGCTACCAGAGACCATGAAGGGCCCCTTCCAACCAGAGCTCACCAAAGTAAATCCGGCAACGGCTTATCAGGCTAACAACTTGCCAAAACTTGAGAATCGCTACAAAAACTCCGTGTTCTATACCGACCAATTGCTCGAACAGATGCTCAATAATTTACAGCAGCAGGGCATGGATAACGACACCATAGTGGTGATTACCTCGGATCATGGCCAAGAGCTCAACGACACACTCAACAATAGTTGGGGGGCTGGCAGCAACTACTCCCCCTACCAGGTACAGGTGCCATTTGTACTGGCCTGGCCTGGTCGGCCTAGTCAACAATTCGCACAACCAAGTAGTCACATGGATCTCGCGCCGACCCTGATGCAAGGCATGCTGGGTGTACGTAACCCAGCCCGTGATTACAGTATTGGGCGTAGCTTATTTGACACCAGCCCACGCCCTTGGTTATTAGCAGGCGATCAAAATGACTTTGCTATTTACCAAGGCAACACCATCACCCACTTTAATAAGCAGGGCGACTTCCAATTACTCGACCTAGACAGTTATCGCCCACTTAAACACAGTAATCCGGATATGGGTGCAATGATTCAGGTCATGAATGAGTTGAACCGTTTTTACCGCCATCCTTGATAAGGAAGACAACGCAGAAAGTAAAAAGCCCGCAAAATTCTGCGGGCTTTTTACTGAATATCTGGGTTGCTTAAGCGACAACTAAGAACCTATTCCAGTAAACGTCAGTGGCGCAATCAATGTGATCACGCACACAGTACAGTAAAGGAACCACTGCGTACGTGGCGTATGTGAAAATTTCGAGCATGACGCAGGATATCAAGCTGATTGACCAGTTGAGTCATGGGAACGTGGTGGAAGATCGCCATGCCGATGATGGCCCAGACCAGTCACACCATGGGCATGCGCCGCAGGTGCAGGGTAGTGACGCCTTCCTCGCTCAGCAGAGTCATGATGAGCTCGGGGGGATGAGGGCGGAGAGTAACTCAAACTGGGCAACATTGCTGACGTGAAGGAAGTCGAGAGCCTAGTCGATACGCATAAAAAATCTGAAACTAAATCAACAGGTTTTGGATTTTCACACGTCAGGAGGAGCGGTCAAGTAATCCTTAACTGATCGGCATTAGGCCCAGTAGCCGGTATTGGCTACCACTGCCGGTTGCAAGGCCCCCCCCAGTCAGACCACCACTCACCCTTTATAACCTCCCAGCAGCTGGCAAAAAAAGCGCCAGCAAATAAAACGATCATGGGATTGAGAACACCTGTTAGCGATTGGTATTCCCTCGCAAGGGCTATCACAACCATGTATAGATATTCACAAAAAACCGAATAAATATATAAATAACACAGTGTAATGATCGGTTTAATGTCGCTTGACCCACTGATGATTTTTTTGTCAAATTGCTAAGATCGATGATAAGGCATTGTTGAACAATGAAAAATTCAACGTGCATGGTAACGCAATAAATTCAAGCGCTACACTCACAAAATGTGATCGGCGTGTTCACCCACTAGATCTGATTAGTAAAATTACTACATTTAACCACACAGATGGAGTCAACCACTAAGGTCTAACTTGACAGATGGTTATGCTAAAAAAATACACTTTATCGAAATTAACATTATATTATTTCCGCCAAACTGCCGTAAAAGCACATTTTGTTATGCGAATGTAAGAAGAGAAACAGCGCCGTTGTCTCATTGACCTTATGGAAAAATCCCATTAGTTTGGTGGTCCGCCACCTCAAGGCGTACGGAACCACAAGAGCCGATCGCAATTTATGCAGTTTGCAATGCAAGGTCGAGCAAGGGAGAAATTGCAATGTCACTATATGATCCAACGCTGGAGAGGGATAACTGTGGCTTCGGCCTGTTGGCCCACATGGAAGGTGTCGCCAGCCACAAACTTGTCCGTCTTGCGATGTCAGCCTTGGCTCGCATGCAGCACCGCGGCGGCATTTCAGCCGACGGCAAGACCGGCGATGGTTGCGGCTTATTACTACAAAAACCGGACAGTTTTTTTAGGGCCGTAGCCGAAGAGAAAGGATGGCATCTGGGCCGCAAATACGCGGTAGGTATGCTGTTTCTCAACCCAGATCCGGTACTGGCGCAAGCCACTCGCGATATCATTGATGAAGAACTCGAAAGAGAGACCTTAAGTCTGGTTGGTTGGCGCAAAGTGCCTATCGATACCAATGTCCTCGGCGACATTGCCAAGGCTTCGTTACCTAATATCGAACAAGTATTTGTTAACGCGCCACCGGGCTGGGTTGAACAAGACCTAGAGCGGCGCCTCTATATCGTACGCCGTCGTATCGAGAAGCGGATCAACGACGATTACTTCTATGTTGTCAGCTTATCCAACCTAGTCACCGTCTATAAAGGGCTGTGCATGCCGGTGGATTTGCCGCGTTTTTATCTCGACTTAGCAGATATTCGCATGCAGGCAGCTATCTGCGTGTTTCACCAGCGTTTCTCAACCAACACCAGTCCACGCTGGCCACTGGCCCAGCCGTTTCGCTATCTGGCCCATAACGGCGAGATCAACACCATCGCGGGCAACCGCCAATGGGCCAAGGCGCGCAGCTACAAGTTTGCGACCCCGCTGATCCCCGATTTGCAAGAAGCGGCCCCGTTCGTCAACACCACCGGCTCTGACTCCTCCAGCCTCGACAATATGCTGGACTTATTCTTAGCCGGTGGCATGGACCTGTTCCGCGCCATGCGTCTACTGATCCCGCCAGCGTGGCAAAAACACCCGAACATGGATGATGACCTGCGCGCCTTCTATGACTTTAACTCCATGCACATGGAGCCATGGGATGGCCCAGCGGGCATCGTCATGACCGACGGCCGCTACGCCACCTGCGCGCTGGACCGCAATGGCCTGCGCCCAGCCCGCTACGTCATCACCAAAGACAAGTTCATCACCTTGGCCTCCGAAGTAGGCACCTGGGACTACACCCCAGACGAAGTGTTGGAAAAAGGGCGGGTTGGCCCGGGCGAGCTATTCGTAGTCGATACCCGCAACGGCAAGGTGTGGACCAGCTTCGAGATCGATGACGATCTCAAAAACCGTCATACCTACCGTCAGTGGATGAATAAGCATTGCACTCGACTCGTGCCGTTCGAACAGATGGATGATGCGAGCACCGGTGCCCGCGCCTTCTCGAACGACCAGCTGAAAACCTATCAAAAGCTGTTCGGCTACTCCTTCGAGGAGCTCGACCAGATCATTCGGGTGCTCGGCGAGAATGGCCAAGAGGCTGTCGGCTCGATGGGCGATGACACCCCGATGGCGGTGCTCTCCTCCGGTCAGCGCACGCTCTATGATTACTTCCGCCAGATGTTCGCACAGGTGACCAACCCACCTATCGACCCGCTGCGGGAAAACCACGTGATGTCACTGGCCACCTGTATCGGTCGCGAACAAAACGTCTTCAACGAGACCTTTGGTCACGCTCACCGCGTGCTGTTCCAGTCACCGATCCTGCTCTATTCCGACTTTAGCCAGTTATTGGCCCTGGAAGGCGAGCACTACCGTCATCAGGTGATCAGCCTCAACTTCAAGCCCGAAGAGGGGCTGGAAGCGGCCATCGTGCGCATCTGCGATGAGGCCAAAACCGCAGCCAAGAGTGGCACTGTGCTGCTGGTGCTGTCAGATCGTGATATCAGCGCAGATACCCTGCCAATCCCAGCAGCCATGGCGGTGGGCGCGGTGCAACGTACCTTGGTGGACAACAATCTGCGTTGTGACGCCAACATTCTGGTGGAGACCGCCAGCGCCCGTGATCCGCACCACTTCTCGGTGCTGCTCGGCTTTGGCGCTACCGCTATCTACCCCTATCTCGCTTATGAGACCTTAGCGAAGCAGGTTGAGGAGGGCATCCTCACCATGTCACTGCGTGAGGCGGTACTCAATTACCGCAACGGTATCAATAAGGGGCTCTATAAGGTGATGTCCAAGATGGGCATCAGCACGGTTGCCAGCTACCGTTGCTCCCAGCTGTTCGAAGCGGTAGGCCTGGCCAAAACGGTGGTCGATAGCTGCTTCCGCGGTGTGTCGAGCCGTATTCAGGGTGCCGACTTCAGCGACATTCAGCAAGATCAGCACAATCTGGCCCGTCAAGCCTGGCTGGCACGTAAACCACTCACCCACGGCGGCTTGCTCAAATTTGTGCATGGCGGCGAGTATCACACCTACAACCCCGATGTGGTGCAAACCCTGCAAACCGCAGTGCGCTCCGGCAACTACGCCGATTACAAGGAGTACGCACGGCTGGTCAACGAGCGCCCAGTGGCCACCTTGCGCGATCTGCTGACGCTCAACCCAGTCGACACGCCGGTCTCGCTGGATCAGGTGGAGCCGGCTGACAAGCTGTTCCCCCGTTTCGACTCCGCCGCCATGTCCATCGGCGCCCTCGGCCCTGAAGCCCACGAGGCCCTAGCCGTGGCGATGAACCGCCTTGGCGGTCAGAGCAACTCAGGTGAAGGTGGCGAAGATCCTAAGCGCTTTGGCACTGAGAAAAACTCCCGCATCAAGCAGGTAGCATCCGGTCGCTTTGGCGTCACCCCCCACTACCTGATGAACGCCGATGTGGTGCAGATCAAGGTGGCTCAAGGGGCCAAGCCTGGCGAAGGTGGCCAGCTGCCCGGTGACAAGGTGACCGCCCAGATCGCCAAGCTGCGCTATTCAGTGCCCGGCGTGACCCTGATCTCACCGCCGCCACACCACGATATTTACTCCATCGAGGATCTGGCTCAGCTCATCTTCGACATCAAGCAGATCAACCCGAACTGTTTGGTGTCAGTGAAGCTGGTCTCAGAGCCGGGCGTTGGCACCATCGCCTGTGGCGTGGCCAAAGCCTATGCCGATTTCATTACCGTCTCCGGCTACGACGGCGGTACTGGCGCCAGCCCGCTGACCTCGGTCAAATATGCGGGCTCCCCATGGGAGCTGGGGCTGGCTGAAACCCAGCAGGCACTGGTGGCCAACGGCCTGCGCCATAAGGTGCGGCTGCAGGTAGATGGCGGGCTTAAAACCGGGCTAGACATCATCAAGGCGGCCATCCTCGGCGCTGAGAGCTTCGGTTTTGGCACCGGCCCCATGGTGGCGCTCGGTTGCAAATACCTGCGGATCTGCCACCTCAATAACTGTGCCACCGGCGTGGCCACCCAAGACGAAAAACTGCGCCGCGAACACTTCACCGGCCTACCCGAGATGGTAATGAACTACTTCAAGTTCATCGCTGAGGAGACCCGCGAGCTGATGGCCGAGTTGGGTGTCACCCAGCTCACCGATCTGATCGGTCGCACCGATCTGCTGGCTGCCCTGCCCGGCCTCACGGCCCGGCAAACCAAGCTCGATCTTAGTGGCATTCTGGCCCGTCCGGTGGCACCGGCAGGTTCCAGCCTGTTTAGTCAGCAGCATAACCCCACCTTCGACAAGGGGCCGCTCAACCTGAAAATGGTGGAAGACCTGCTAAGCGCAGTGGAAACCTCAAGCGGTGGCGAGTTCCGCTACGACATTCGCAACACCGACCGCTCGGTAGGGGCGCGTCTTTCTGGCGAAATCGTCAAGCGTCATGGTAACCAAGGGATGGCGGCCGATCCGGTACGGGTTCACTTCAACGGTACTGCGGGTCAGAGCTTCGGCGTCTGGAACGCAGGGGGCCTTGAGATGATCCTCACTGGCGATGCCAACGACTACGTAGGCAAAGGAATGACCGGCGGTAAGCTGGTGGTCAAGCCGCATGTTGGCGTGGCGTTTAAATCCCACGAAGCAGCCATTATCGGCAACACCTGCTTGTATGGCGCCACCGGTGGCCAGCTCTACGCAGCAGGCACGGCGGGCGAGCGTTTCGCGGTGCGCAACTCTGGCGCCTTGGCCGTGGTTGAGGGGATCGGTGACAACGGCTGCGAATACATGACCGGCGGCATCGTCACCATTCTTGGTAAGACTGGCGTTAACTTTGCCGCAGGCATGACTGGCGGCTTTGCCTACGTGCTCGATGAGTGCGGCAACTTTGCCAAACGTACCAACCCCGAGCTGGTCGAGCTGCTAGACGTGGCGAACCTCGCCATCCATCAGGAGCATTTGCGCGGTATTATCACGGCGCACCTTAACGAGACCGGTAGCTCACGCGCCGAGGAGATCTTGGCCAACTTCGACTCCTATGTGCCCATGTTCAGGCTGATCAAACCCAAGTCTAGCGATGTTAAATCGCTGCTCGGCCACACCAGCCGTTCCAGTGCAGAACTCAGAATCCAGGCACAATAAGGAGGGAACCCTATGAGCCAGAACGTATTTCAGTTTATTGATGTCCAGCGGGTTGATCCCCCCAAGAAGCCGCTCAAAATCCGCAAAATCCAATTTGTGGAGATTTATGAGCCCTTCAACCAAGCACAAGTGGGGATGCAAGCCGATCGCTGCCTCGACTGTGGCAACCCCTATTGCGAGTGGAAGTGCCCGGTGCATAACTACATCCCCAACTGGCTAAAACTGGCCAATGAGGGGCGCATTCTGGAGGCGGTGGAGCTTTCCCACCAAACCAACAGTCTGCCAGAGGTATGTGGTCGGGTCTGCCCGCAAGATCGTCTGTGCGAGGGTGCTTGCACCCTCAACGATCGCTTCGGGGCAGTCACCATCGGTAATATCGAAAAATATATCACCGACAAAGCCTTTGAGATGGGCTGGCGCCCTGATCTCTCCAATGTGATCAAAACCGATAAGCGAGTCGCGGTGATCGGTGCCGGCCCAGCGGGTCTGGCCTGTGCCGATGTGCTCGCGCGCAATGGCGTGACCCCAGTGGTGTTTGACAAATACCCAGAGATCGGTGGTCTGCTCACCTTCGGTATCCCCTCTTTTAAGTTAGAAAAAGAGGTGATGCAGCGTCGGCGCGAGATCTTCGAAGGCATGGGCATCGAATTTCGTCTCGAAACCGAAGTGGGCAAAGATGTCACCTTCGCCGACCTGCTCGGCGAGTTCGATGCGGTCTTCCTCGGGGTCGGCACTTACAAGTACATGAAGGGTGGCTTTGCCAACGAAGAGGCGCCGGGCGTCTATGACGCCCTGCCCTACCTCATCGCCAACGCCAACCGATTGCTGGGGTTCGAGAAGGCGCAGAGCGATTATATCGACTTTGCTGGCAAGCAGGTGGTGGTGCTCGGCGGCGGCGATACCGCCATGGATTGCGTGCGCACTGCCATCCGTCAGGGGGCCGACAAGGTGATCTGTGCCTATCGGCGTGATGCCGAGAACATGCCAGGCTCCAAGCGGGAGGTGAAAAATGCCCAAGAGGAGGGGGTGGAATTTATGTTCAACCTCCAACCTATCGGCGTCGAGCTCGATGCTAACGGCCACACCTGCGGCATCAAGGTAGTGAGCACTGAGCTGGGTGAACCCGACGCTAATGGCCGCCGCAATCCGGTAGTCATTACCGGCTCTGAGCAAGTGCTTCCTGCCGATGCAGTGGTGATGGCGTTTGGCTTCCAGCCCAATCCCCAGCCCTGGCTGGCGGAGTTTGGTATTCACCTCGACAGCCGAGATCGGATTAAGGCGCGCGAGCAAGCCGACTATGCCTTCCAAACCACTAACCCGAAAGTATTTGCTGGTGGTGATGCGGTGCGCGGCTCTGATCTGGTGGTCACCGCCATCTATGAAGGGCGCAAAGCGGCCGAAGGGATCATGGACTATCTGGCGGTCTAAGCTAACCATCCCACACCGTCATCCACGCTAACAATCAGCCCCGCATCTGCGGGGCTGACTTTTTTATATCGTGCTCAGTTCATCATGTTGGCCACTTGGCTCGCGCTTGATGATCCAACAAGCGAACCCCACGCCCCCGTTAATGACGTACAAATAGCAGTGGCCACCCCTGCTCGTGGCAATAACGCTGCTCTTTTTCAAGATTTTGCATCAATAAGCGGTTCTCTTCGCACCAGCTCGCGGGCAGGTTTACCACTAGCTGTTCCCCTTCAGCATCCACATGCCACGGGGGCAGCAGATCATCTTGCCGCTTGTGATGAGCCGCCACTGCTAAACGCAGGATGCGGATGCAGCGCAGCACGGTTTGCACGTCGTGGTTAGGTAATGGCGGTAATTCGGCGAGCTTAAGCCCCTTGCGTTGAAACCGCACCAGCGCGGCCAGCAACGTCTGATCGTCTTGATTAAAGCCGGGTAGATCGGTGTGCTGCAAAATATAGGCTGAGTGACGGTGGATGCCGCTGTAGTTGATGGCAAGGCCAATCTCGTGCAGACGCGCCGCCCAGCCAAGGATGGCCCGATACGGCTCTATCGCCAGCTGCCAGGGGGTATGCAGCGCATCAAATAGTGTCAATACGCTCTGCTCCACCCGCGTGGCCTGCCTCTTATCCATCCGGTAATGAGTGCCGAGCGCTTGCGCGGTGCGCTCACGAATATCGTGATGCTGCAGGCGCTCTTCAAACTCGTAGAGCAGCCCTTCACGCAGCGCGCCGTCAGAGTAATCGAGCCGCTCAATCGGCAGCGACAGAAACAGCCCCAGCAAAATGGCAACTGCGGCAGCAAACACCTCGTGCCGCTCCTCCGACAACCCAGCAAGCTTAAGATGGTCGAGGTGTTTTGCTGCAATCAGCCTCTCTTTAAGCTGCGCTAACCCACTGAGGGTCAGGGTGCCGTCAGTGATCCCCTCTGCTTGCAGCACATCACGCACGGTGCGAATCGACCCTGAACTGCCAAGGCAACGCTGCCACCCTAATTTGCGGTACTGGTTAACAATTGGGGCCAGTTGATGCTGCGCTTCTAATATGGCACCGCTAAAGGCTTTTTCGGTGAGCTTGCTGCTGGCAAAGAAACCTTGGGTAAAGCTGACGCAGCCCATCTTGCGGCTGGTGAGGGCCTTCGGGACAAAGCCTTCACCAATGATGAGCTCGGTGCTACCACCACCAATGTCGATCACCAGCGCTTGCCCCTCGATGTGCTGGGTATGGGCCACACCTTGATAGATCAGACGCGCCTCCTCCTGACCACTGATGATCTCGATGGGGTGGTTGAGCACTTTGGCGGCTTCACTCACGAATTCACGGGCGTTACTAGCGCGGCGCAGGGTATAGGTGCCAGCGATGCGAATATGCTCTGGCTTGATATTCGTGAGGCGCTCGGCAAACAGAGATAGACAAGCCAGACCACGGGCCATTGCCGCTGGGCTCATTCGTTTCTGTTCATCCATCCCTTCGGCGAGCCTAACCCGCTCTTTGAGGCGATCGACAATGCGAAAACGCCCTTCACTGAGATGCGCGATCACCATGTGGAAACTGTTAGAACCCAGATCCACCGCCGCATAGAGGCTATTGTCCATTATTTGACTCGATTCGTTTGAGGTAGTCATAAATCTCGACTTGCGAGCGTATTTTACGGCGATTGCCTCGCTTGACGTATTCGTTACGCTGCTCGGCATCAATCACTCTGGCCTTACTGGTGTCACTCAGTTGCAGCTCGAGAATATCCAAGATCCGCTGTTTGAGGCGCTCGTCATAAATGGGAGTACCCACCTCGATTCGGCCGTCGATGTTACGGCTCATCCAGTCGGCGCTGGAGATGTAGAGCTGGGGATTACCCTTGTTGTGAAACACCATCACCCGTGGGTGCTCAAGGAAGCGGTCAATGATGCTGATCACCTTGATGTTGTCACTAAGACCCGGCACCCCAGGACGCAGGGCACACATGCCCCGGATAATCATCTGAATGGGCACCCCAGCCTGACCCGCAGCATAGAGCCGATTAATCAAATCCCGATCGACCAAGTTATTGATCTTAAGCGTGATGCCACTGGGTTGACCCGCTTTGGCGTTAGTCAGCTCATTGTCAATCAGCCGGTAGAGCTGACGACGGCTGTTGATGGGTGACACCAGCAGGTGATTGAACTTGTAGCGCCGATACGGATATTCAATGTATTCAAACACCCCTTCCACCTCAGCGGTGATGTCTGGGTTGCGGGTCAGCAGCGAGAAGTCGGTGTAGATCTTGGCGGTCTTCTCGTTGAAGTTGCCAGTACCGATATGGGCGTAGCGCACCGACTCGCCATTTTCGTGGCGGGTGATGAGACAGAGCTTGGAGTGGATCTTGAGACTCGGCACTCCAAACACCACCTTGACCCCCGCATCGGTGAGGATGTTAGCCCAGTCGATGTTGGCGGCCTCGTCGAAACGAGCGCGCAGCTCGACCACCACGGTCACCTTCTTGCCGTTGTTGGCGGCATCGATGAGGGAGTGGATAATCCGCGACTTCTTGGCGACTCGGTAGATATTGATGCGAATGGCGCTGACCGCCGGATCGAACGCCGCTTGGCGCACCAGCTCGGTGAAATGATGAAACTTGTGATACGGGTAGTAGAGCAGAATATCCTGCTTGGTAATCGCATCGAAGGCGTTGACGAAGCCATCAAAATCACGGCAATCGAGGGCCGGCAGCTTAGGGTTTTCCAGATAATCTCGGCCCACGTTGGGGAAGCCGATGAAATCCTTGAAGTTGTGATAGCGCCCCCCCGGCATGATGGCGTCGTAGGAGCTGATCTGCAGCTTGAGCTTGAGGAAGCTTATCATGGCGGCAGGCATCTCCCGCTCGTAGACAAAGCGCACCGGCATGGCGGTGAGGCGCTGCTTCAAGCCATCACTCATCTTGTCCACCAAGCTCAAGTCCAGCTGATCAGAGAGATCATACTCGGCATCTCGGGTCAGCTTGACCGCGTAGGCGGCAATTTCGTCGTAGTCGAAAAAGCCTTTAAAGATCTCGTCGAGACAGAAGCGGATGACGTTATCCAAAATAATAATCTGCTTCTTGCGCCGAGTCCCCTCCGGCGGCAGCTGGAAGAAGCGGGGCAAGTCATCGGTCGGCACCTCCACTAACGCGTACTGGATCACCTGACCATTTTTCTTCATCTCGATAGCCAGATAGGTGTGCTCATCCTTGAGGAACTTGACCGGATTGACCTCTTTATTGAGTAAGATCGGGATGATGTGGCGCAGCACTTTTTCCTTGAAGAAGACCCGAAGCCATTGCTGGATCGCCTCAGAAAGCTGGTTTTCGTTGACCAGAAAGATGTTATGGCGGGCCAGTGCGATCAGCAGCTCTTTGTAGGTGTTGTCGAACGCCTCACCGAGCGCCATCACTTTCTGTTGGATCGCTCTGAGCAGGGTAATAGCATCGTTATCGCCGCCATGGACTTCATTAATCAGGATGCGACGTTTCACATCCGATACTCGAACCTTGAAAAACTCATCCTGATTGGAGGAGAAAATCCCCAAGAAGCGCACCCGTTCGATGAGGGGAACCGTTTTGTCCATCGCCTCTTGTAACACCCGTTCATTGAATGAAAGCCAGCTTAGCTCTTTCTCTTCATACAGCTTATCGGTGCTCATGTTGTGCCTCTGATGTCAGACTGCCTATGCAGCCGTGGTGGCGTGAATATATGACGTTTTAATGACGGAAATATTACTCACCAACATCTTCGTCAATATCAACCACTAGGTCATCGGAAAGGGCTTCTAGTGCCGAAACCAGTGTTTCGAGGGCGAGCCCATCAGGGAGTGCAACCAACGCATGGGCATAAAAAAGCGGGGCGCCAGAGTGGGGCGCGGGCTCACAGCCCGTCGTGAGATCGGCCACATTGATATTGAGCTGGCGCAGCAGACTGGCCAACTCGTGGACGATGCCCGGTCTGTCATTACCGGTGACCGTCATCATCAATTGATGAGGAGGTTCGACGTGCGTAGTGCCTTCGGCAAAACTGATGGTGAGATCCGGCAGATTGACTAATGCCTCGCACAAGCGACCATAGTGTTGGTCAGGGACCGAGACATGAAGGATACCGGCAAACTGGCCTGCCAGCTCACTCATGGCACTGCCCAGCCAGTTGCCTTGCTCACGATTGATGACGGCAGCCAACACCTCGACGATACCCGGTTTGTCTGCCCCGATCACGGTGATCACCAATTGCTTTTGCATCCTGCTCTCCTTGGAATTGGGTTCCCCTGCATTGTGCCTGCTGCTGCTGGTCATATGAAGCCCCATCCGTGCTAATTGGCGAAAAAGCGGGGATGCCATCCGCTCGCCTGCTGCCTTAGCCACCATCAGCTGTGGTAAGGTAAGCGCCTTTCGGATTAGCACTGGGTTGTTATTTCATGAATATGCTCGTTATGTCAGCGTTGCTACTGTCTGTATTACTTGTCCTGGTATGGATCTGGCACAAGAGACGGCTATCGGCTTACTTACCTTGTGAGCTGCAAGAGGCCTTGCTTAGTCCAGCCGAGTGGTCATTTCTTAACGCATTGACGCTAGCAGTGGGTAATGAAACCCGCGTGTTCACCAAAGTGCACTTAGCATCTGTGTTGACCCCCAAAGCGACGCTCGGTAAAAAACAGTGGCAGCAATTATTCAATCAGATCAACGACGAGCACATCGATTTTCTACTTTGCCATCCTGACAGCCTCAGGTTTATCTGCGCGCTGACACTCGACGAGGCTGCGTCGCGTCATCTCAAACGCCAGCCACGGGAGTCTCTGTTACAACTCGCCTGTGACAGTGCAGGTCTGCCCCTGCTGCAAATACCTGTCAGTAGTGAGTATCCGATCGATGCGCTACGCGCTCAGATCCTTCCGCTGCTACTGGCACCCCGCGAGCCTTACGAGGAGCCCTCACAGCCCGGTGAGCGGCGCGAGCCGACCTTCAATCCACGATTGCTCGCGGGGATCGACATCGAGGAAGGCACTCATCATCACTCAACAGGTGGTCATCATGCTCACCCTTCCCCAGTTGAGGCATCACAAACAGGCATCGTGCACCCAGCCGAGGAAGAGGAAAGTGACCTGTTTAGCGATGAACAGGAGGACGCCACACCCCACTGCCCGCGCTGTGCCGCCCCCCTGATTGAGCGTGAAGTGAGAAAAGGGCCTCATGCCGGCCAGCTTTTTCTTGCCTGTACCCGTTTCCCCGATTGCCGCTATGTGGTCCCTCGCGCGCAATTTCAGCCCCACCCCCACCACCCATAAGAGCGACTGATAAAACTGATAACAGGGGGCTGCTCGCAGCCTCTTGCATCATCCCCCCCATCGCCAGCATGCGCCGTCATCTCTGCGGTGACCTCGGTTCGAACAGAGAGGGTTAAACAACAGTGCCGATCAGCTTGAACTGATCGGCACTGTTTGTCTTGATTGGCTTGGTGGTCAATCACTCCCCATTACGGGCGGTATACCTTTACATTATTAAACCCTTTCTCTTTAAGGTAGAGCGCTTGCAGCTTGCTCATCACGCCGCGGTCACAGTAAAGCAGATAGGTTTTATCTTTGGATAAATCAGCGAATGTGGTCGCTAACTTAAAGAAAGGAATATGCAGCACATCCACCCCTGCCACGACCAACGGTTTGTCGTCGTGTTCATCAGCAGAGCGGATATCCAAAATCACCTCATTGGCCGCAAACGCTTGGGTCGTTTCCACTTCCTGTACATCTGCGGCGGTCTCTTCGCCGATGCGGCGGATATCTAGGTGGCGGGCCTCGCGCACCACTCGTTCTAAAATGGCGAAGTCCATATTCCTCTCCTCCATTTCAATCCGTGCAAGCTCGGCTTTCACGGTCGGCTTCTGGGAGATAACTCCGCAATATTCAGGCATCGTTTCGGCAAACTCTAACGTGCCAATACGGCGAGCCTCGTTGATGATGTCTGGTTTATCCCACGTAATCAGCGGACGCAGGATCACCTTGTCGGTCACCCTATCGATGACATTGAGATTGGTCAGGGTCTGGCTGGATACCTGCCCTACACACTCCCCCGTCACCAGTGCTGGTATCTGGAAATAATCGGCAACCTGGCCTGCGGCCCGCATCATCATCCGCTTGAGCACAACCCCCATCTGGCCGTTATCGACTTTCTCTAGGATCTCAGCTACTACAGGTTCAAAATCGATGGCCGTGAAGCGCACCTTATGAGACGCCCCAAACTTATTCCACAAGTAGTAGGCCACCTGTTTGACCCCAATCTCATGCGCCGCACCGCCTAAATTGAAAAAGCAATAGTGGACTCGGCAACCCCGTTTAATGAATTGATAAGAGGCCACTCCCGAGTCAAACCCGCCAGAAAGCAGGCTCAGTACATCTTCCTGAGTCGCCATAGGAAAGCCACCGATGCCATGATGCACCGCGCTGACGATGTACAGCTCATCATTCTCAACTTCTAAGTTGACCTTAATATCTGGCTTTTTAAGACGCACGCCCGCCGTCTCACAGTGCTGATTTAACCCGCCGCCAACATAGCGCTCCAGCTCCAGTGAACTGAAATCATGCTGACCAATCCGGCGAGCTCGCACACAAAAGGTCTTCCCTTTTAAGCGCTCGCCCCAAACGGCGCGAGTCTGCTCAAAAATGTCATGTAAATCCGTGAATTTACTCAGCTTCACTTCGAGAAAATATTGAATACCTGGGATAGAGGCCAAGGTGTCAAGGTAACGGTCATGGAACTGATCATTGCGCGAGCTCACCACCAATTTATCCCAGTCCATTCTCACACGGGCATCTTCGTCAAAACGTCGCAACACATTACGAATGTTGCCTTGTAACATTTTGGTAAAACGCTGACGAACCGACTTGCTCTTAATGGTGATTTCAGGGAACAACTTGATGATGAACTTCATGGGGGCTCTTTAAAATTAATTTAAATAAAACAGTGAATTAGATAGCTACTTGCGTAGTATTCACAGAACTATTCGAACGATGACCAAACGCGCATTATTTCACAGCACCCCGCTCCTCGCTACCCTAGGGTGATCGTCAGCACTGACTTGCGGCGCCATCTTCGGTCTATTGCGAGATCGCAAATAAGTAAAAACCCCAAGTAAATTAATTACTTGGGGTTATGATTTGGCGGTGAGGGAGGGA
>NZ_PGGC01000080.1 GCF_002795305.1 Aeromonas cavernicola | reverse complement strand
AAACCAGTCCACAAGGTGGTAATTATCATTGAACACCAGTTCGTTCGTGTTGATCGTCGCTGATATAATAAATGTCACCGCCGCTGCGCCTTTATATCCAGCAGCACGACTAGCTGGCCCTAAACCAAGTTGAATAACTTTATAATTATTTACCCGATATTTATGGCCATTTAATTTAACCCGCACACCGTTAACTAATACATGCCGTAATATTTTTTCGCCATTATTTTTAGTCGTAATAGCGATATATTCCTTACCCTTAGAGGTAAATACGTCAGCCTTAACGCCATAATCGCCAAATTGCTTGGCTAGGTCGTAGGCTTTATAAACTGCCGCACCATATCCGCCCCAGTCATTCGCAGTATTAGCCGTCTCTAATGTCTTGGTGCCGTCCTTCTCCCACGAAAAAGTATCCGCCTTGTCCTTGAGCTCTCCCGCCAGCTCCTCGGCCATGTCTTTCAAGGTCGCCGCCGCATCCGCCAGCGTCAAAATGATCGCCTTCTTGTGGTTCGCTTCCAGCGCCGCTCGCAACTTGTCGGTCAAATCTTCCCCCGTCATCGGGTTGTACGGTGGCCACACCGCCCCCTTTAATGACTCGGCCAACTCTGCACTACCTTGTTCCACTACGCGGCTTTCTGCTGGGGCTGGCGTCGCAAACGCGGAAGACCTCATAGCAGCAGCCCCCGTTGCACCATATGCACCTATCTGGATCGTCCCCACGGGTAGTAAAACGTTGGCGCCTGGCGGGCAATCACACGCAACATAATCACCCGCCCTCGCCGCTAGTCCCGCCGGTAACGTGCAATCTCGCGGCCCCACCCCGACGATGGGCCCGATCCCTTTTTTGCACGCTTTACACGTCGCCATATGCCCGATGGAACTCGCTACCATGCCATCAAATAGGACGGACGAGTTTCCCTCGATCACTTCACCCCCTGTCGAGGTTTTTGAACCGATCCCAATTCCGTAGTGCATCTGCGTATCCCGTTATTGCGCTCGTTGTATGCTCGTCGCTGTGGTACATCCGTAGCCATCTGCGGTCGCTGCAGATGAAAGCAATATTGTGCCACAGGCAGCAGATGGGGTCAGCGGAAGCCCATCACCGCGTAGAATTTAAGGCTTTTCTTACATGGGCCTCGTTTGCGCGACAATGACACGGTGTGCGGGTCTCTGCTTACCCTCGGGGTGGCGCTGGCGGGTGGCTTAGTGGTGACCCACCACACGGTGCCACCGACCCCAGGTCCGCTCGGTGTGGCTACGACAGAATTAGCCCTTCCACCTTTTTGAGCACCACGTAGCAGCCAACCTTTAGATTACCGAAGCATAATGGGGCGTTCTCCCTACATAGGGTTGTTCCGCCGCCATAAAAAAACCGAAACCCAAGGGTTTCGGTTTTTTTCATGCCAGCCGAGGCTGGTAAACCAGCAAATTAAGCCTGGTTTTTAACTTCTTTCAGACCGCGGAAAGGCGCTTTGGCACCCAGCGCTTCTTCGATACGGATCAGCTGGTTGTACTTGGCAACACGGTCAGAACGGCTCATGGAACCGGTCTTGATCTGGCCAGCAGCGGTACCCACAGCCAGGTCGGCGATGGTGGCGTCTTCGGTCTCACCGGAGCGGTGGGAGATGACGGCCGTGTAGCCAGCGTCTTTGGCCATCTTGATAGCAGCCAGAGTTTCGGTCAGGGAACCGATCTGGTTGAACTTGATCAGGATGGAGTTGGCGATGCCGTTGTCGATACCGCGCTTGAGGATCTTGGTGTTGGTTACGAACAGGTCGTCACCCACGATCTGGATTTTCTTGCCCAGTTCAGCAGTCTGGTAAGCGAAACCTTCCCAGTCAGATTCGTCCAAGCCATCTTCGATGGAGACGATCGGGAACTTGGTGGTCAGGTCAGCCAGGAAGTCGGAGAAACCGTTGGAGGTGAAAACACGGCCCTCGCCTTTGAGGTTGTACTCTTTCTTCTCTGCGTCGTAGAACTCGGAAGCCGCGCAGTCCATCGCCAGAGTGATGTCGGTGCCCAGTTTGTAACCGGCAACGGCAACGGCTTCAGCGATCACTTCCAGCGCTTCGGCGTTGGATTTCAGGTTAGGAGCGAAACCACCTTCGTCACCTACGGCAGTGTTGTACCCCTTGGATTTGAGCACTTTGGCCAGGTTGTGGAACACTTCAGCGCCCATGCGAACGGCTTCTTTCAGGGTCTTGGCGCCAACTGGCTGGATCATGAACTCCTGGATGTCGACGTTGTTGTCGGCGTGCTCACCACCGTTGATGATGTTCATCATCGGCAGCGGCATGGAGTAAACACCCGGGGTGCCGTTCAGCTCAGCGATGTGGGCATACAGCGGCATGCCTTTGGCAGCAGCAGCCGCTTTGGCGTTAGCCAGAGAAACCGCCAGAATGGCGTTGGCGCCGAACTTGGATTTGTTCTCAGTACCGTCGAGGTCGATCATGATCTGGTCAACAGCGGCCTGATCTTTAGCGTCTTTACCCAGCAGCGCCTGCGCGATCGGGCCGTTGACGGCTTCGAGGGCTTTGAGGACACCTTTACCTAGGAAACGGCTCTTGTCGCCGTCACGCAGTTCCAGCGCTTCGCGCGAACCGGTGGACGCGCCAGACGGAGCGGCTGCCATACCAACAAAACCACCTTCCAGATGAACTTCGGCCTCAACGGTCGGGTTACCACGGGAGTCGATGATTTCACGACCGATGACTTTAACGATCTTGGACATGTGTATTTCCTCAGGTTTCGTAAAAAAACAACAAAAATATGCCAAAAAAAGCGGCTGTGGCCCAGTGCCCCAACCGCATTTATTTTCAATTACTTCAAATTACGCTTCTGATACTCGCCTGCCGCCTTCACAAAACCGGCAAACAGGGCGTGGCCATCACGGGGAGTTGAGGTGAACTCCGGGTGGAACTGCGCGGCCACGAACCACGGATGATCCGGGATCTCGATGATTTCCACCAGCTTCTTGTCAGCGGAAAGACCGGTCACTTTCAGACCTGCCGCTTCAATCTGCGGCAGCAACTTGTTGTTCACTTCGTAACGGTGACGGTGACGCTCGTAAATGGTCGGGCTGCCGTACATCTGACGCACCTTGGAGTCTTCGACCAAGTGGCAGAGCTGGGAGCCCAAACGCATGGTGCCGCCTAGATCGGACTTCTCGGTACGGGTCTCGACGTTGCCTTCTTCATCTACCCATTCGGTGATAAGGCCGACCACCGGATAGGCGCAATCTTTCTTAAATTCGGAGGAGTGAGCCCCTGCCATGCCCGCCACGTTGCGAGCAAATTCGATCATGGCAACCTGCATACCGAGGCAGATCCCCAAGTAAGGGATCTTGTTTTCACGCGCATACTGCGCCGCCAGAATTTTGCCTTCCACGCCACGTTCACCGAAGCCACCCGGCACCAAGATCGCGTCCAGACCTTCCAGCAACTCGGCGCCACGGGTCTCGATATCTTGGGAGTCGATGTACTTGATATTGACGGAGTGGCGGGTTTTCAAACCACCGTGCTTGAGGGCTTCGTTGACAGACTTGTAGGCATCCGGCAGCGAAACGTATTTGCCGACCATACCGATAGTCACTTCTGCAGTCGGGTTGGCCTCTTCGAAGACAACCTGCTCCCACTCGGCCAGATCGGCCTCTTTGCAGTCGATGCCGAAGCGCTCGGTGATGTAGCCATCAAGCCCTTGGGATTTGAGCAGTGCTGGGATCTTATAGATGGAGTTGACGTCTTTCATGGAGATGACGGCACGCTCCGGCACGTTACAGAACAGGGCAATCTTGGCCCGCTCGTTGGCTGGAATAGCGCGATCAGAGCGGCAAATCAGCACATCGGGCTGAATACCGATGGAGAGCAGCTCTTTGACCGAGTGCTGGGTCGGCTTGGTTTTTACTTCACCGGCCGCTGCCAGATAGGGCACCAAGGTCAGGTGCATAAACATGGCGTTGTTGCGGCCAACGTTGGTGGCCAGCTGGCGGATAGCTTCAAGAAATGGCAGTGATTCAATGTCACCTACCGTGCCGCCCACTTCGACGATGGCCACCTGATGACCTTCGGCCCCCGCAATCACCCGCTCTTTGATGGCGTTGGTGATGTGCGGGATGACCTGAATGGTAGCGCCCAGATAGTCACCACGGCGCTCTTTACGCAGCACATCGGCGTAGATGCGGCCGGTGGTGAAGTTGTTACGACGGGTCATCTTGGTGCGGATGAAGCGCTCGTAGTGGCCCAAATCCAGATCGGTTTCGGCCCCGTCCTCGGTCACGAATACTTCACCGTGTTGGGTCGGGCTCATGGTGCCCGGGTCCACGTTGATGTAAGGGTCCAGTTTCATGATGGTCACATCCAGACCACGGGCTTCCAAAATGGCTGCCAGAGAGGCTGCGGCAATGCCTTTGCCGAGGGATGAAACAACGCCACCAGTTACAAAAATATATTTTGTCGTCATGCTGAACCTGAAAGAAGTTTAGGGATTTTTAAGGGGTGCTTCGGGGATGAAGCAGGACGGGGACACAGCATAGCAAAACCCCCTCTCCCAAACAATGCGCAAAAGTCTATCAGGCTCTTTATCAGCCCGTTTTGCGCCAAATCAACTTCGCTCAGTTTGTTTGACGCGGTCCCACGCGGCATCGAGTTTCTCCAGCGAACAGGCGGTGATATTTAGCCCTTCTGCGGCGATCATCTGTTCAACGTGACGAAAGCGGCGCTCGAATTTGGCATTGGCTGCACGCAGTACTTGCTCAGGATCGTTACCCAGATGACGCACCAGATTGACGGTGGCAAACAGCAAATCACCGAGCTCATCGCTCACCCGTGCCTCATCTACATCGGCCATCAGCACCTCTGCCATCACCTCGTCGATCTCTTCGTGGACTTTGGCCACGACTGGGCCAAGGGTTTTCCAGTCAAAACCGACGGTCGCACAGCGTTTCTGAATTTTGGCGGCGCGGGTCAGGGCCGGCAGCGCCTGGGGAATGTCGTCCAACACGCTCTCTTGATCGAGTGCCGCCCGCTCTTTGGCTTTTTCCGCCTCCCAATTGGCTTTCACTGCCTGCTCGCTGCCAAGGTCAGCATCGGAAAAGACATGGGGATGACGGCGGATCAGCTTCTCGCTCACCGTGTCGACGATGTCGGCAAAATCGAACAGCCCCTGCTCTTTGCCCAGCTGGGCGTAGAACACCACCTGAAACAGCAGGTCGCCCAACTCCCCTTTCAGCCCCTGCCAATCCTCGGTCTCGATGGCATCGGCCACTTCGTAGGCCTCTTCCAGGGTGTGCGGCACTATGCTCTGAAAGCTCTGCTTGAGATCCCAAGGGCAGCCGTGTTGTGGGTCGCGCAGGCGAGTCATGATGTCGAGCAGTTGAGAGAGGTCGTAACGTTGAGACATGGGCTATTCACTTTGTTGTCAGACAGCTGGGGAAAACAGTGACCGACCTGACGGTCGGCCACGAATGGGTTGTTGAAAATTAGAGGCGTTTGGCGCTGATCACATCATTAAGCTGGCTGAGTTTGGCCAGTGCTCGGTTGAAGGCATTGATGTTGTAAATCTCCAGCTCCATGTCGATCTCGGCGGTCTGCTCGCGCACGTTGGAGCGCGAGCGCACCCCCATCACGTTGATCTTCTCATTGGCCAGCACCGTGGTGATATCGCGCAGCAGGCCGGAGCGATCGTTGGAGATAATCCGGATGGTCAGGCCGTAGCCGCCAGAGTAGTTCTCCCCCCACACCGCATCGATCAGCCGTTCTGGGTTACGGCGGGAGAGCTCTTTGAGCTGCTCGCAATCGTCCCGGTGGATCGAGACGCCACGGCCCATGGTGATAAAGCCCTGAATGGAATCCCCCGGAATGGGCTGGCAACAGCGGGCGATATGGGTCATCAGGTTGCCCACCCCTTCCACCACGATGTGATCCTTGGCCTTGGGGCGAAATGGCGCATTGGCTTTTTGTTCCAGCTTCTCCAGTAGGCGGCGATCTTCCTCTTCTGCGGTTGGCTTGTTGTAACAGGTGTCGAGATAGTTGAGCACCTGATTGATCCGGATGTCGCCACTGCCAATACCGGCCAGCAGATCGTCGGTGCTCTCCAGATTGAAGCGGCGCAGCATGTTGCCTTTGTCGATCTTGGCCATGCTGAGGTTGTGGCGATCCAGCTCCTTCTCGAACAGCTCGCGGCCGGCCACGATATTTTTGTCCCGATCGAGCTTACGAAACCAAGTAGCGACTTTGGCGCGCGCTCGGCTGGAGCGCAGGAAGCCGGCATTAGGGTTCATCCAGTCGCGACTTGGATTAGGCTCTTTCTGGGTGATCACCTCCACCTGATCGCCGGTTTGCAGCGCATAGGTGAACGGAACGATCCGGCCGTCAATCTTAACGCCGATACAGCGGTGACCAATCATGCTGTGGACGTGATAGGCAAAATCGAGCGGCGTGGCGCCCGCCGGCAAGTCGATCACATCCCCTTTGGGCGTGAACACATAGACCCGATCCTCGAATACCTGGCTGCGCAGATCCTCAAGCAAGGAGCCGCTCTCGGAGAGATCTTCCTGCCAAGCAAGTAGCTTACGCAGCCATTCGATCTTGTCTTCGAAGGTGCTGGCCTTGCTAGCGGTCTGAGCCCCTTCCTTGTAGCGCCAGTGGGCCGCCACGCCAAGCTCAGCATCTTGGTGCATCTGATCGGTACGGATCTGAATCTCAACGGTCTTGCCCTCAGGCCCGACAACGACGGTATGGATCGATTGGTAGCCATTAGGCTTGGGATTGGCGACATAGTCGTCAAACTCGCGGGGAATGTGGTGGAACTGGGTATGTACGATTCCTAAGGCTGCATAACAATCTTGCAGTCGTTTGGTGACCACTCGCACCGCACGTACGTCGAATAGCTCGTTAAATTCGAGGTGTTTTTTCTGCATCTTGCGCCAGATGCTGTAGATATGTTTCGGGCGGCCGTACACCTCGGCATCAACCCCCGCCTCTTGCAGTCCATTACGTAGGGATTGCACAAACTCGCGGATGTAGCGCTCGCGGTCGAGTCGCTTTTCATCGAGCTGTTTCGCAATCTGCTTGTAGGTATCTGGGTGCAGGTAACGGAAGGCGAGATCTTCCAGCTCCCATTTGAGCTGGCCGATGCCCAGACGGTTGGCGAGCGGCGCATAGATGTTGGTGATCTCCTGGGCCATCAACACCCGAGTCTCTTCATCTGCCGTCTTCGCTTCCCGCAGGCAAGCGATCCGCTCTGCGAGCTTGATCACCACGGCCCGCACATCTTCGACCATGGCGAGCAGCATCCGGCGTACGTTATCGACCTGTTCCGGTGCAGTTTCACTGCGATGGAGCGTCTGCAGGGAGCGGATCGCCTCCATCTCCAGCACCCCTTCCACCAGCTTGGCGATTTTCGGGCCGAAATCTTCGTCCATCTGCGCTTGGCTGATGACGCCGGCCTCGACGAAGGGGTAAATGATGGCGGCTTTGAGGGTGATAATGTCCATGCTGAGCATCAATAGGATGCCCACCATCTCGATACCACGGACCAGTAATTTATTGGCTAGCGCTTCATCACCTTGGCTGAGACAGTATTGGTAGACGGTTCGCAGCTGATTTTTATCACTGTCACTTAAGGAGAGCGAACTGACCCACTCCTCTAGGGTGAAGTTGTCTTTCAAGTGAATATCGCGAACCGCAACCATGGTTTCAATCCTTCAAATTGTTGGGCCGAAGGCTGACACCTGTAGGCCACACGTTATCAGACCGCTTCAAATGGGGACTAGCACTCTGTTTTTCAAGAGCCATCCTCCTTTGGCCAGCCTTATCACCAAGCTAAAAAAAGACAGCGTTAGGGTACTCCAACCAAGGGATGACAAATAGGGTTGATAATGTTGTCATCACGCTTGTTCAAACAGCGCCATGGATTCGAGATGCCCTGTATGGGGAAACATATCGAGCATACCCAGGCGTGTCAGGCGATAGCCTCCTTTGACCAATACTTGGCTATCCCGAGCCAAGGTAACTGGATTGCAGGAGACATAAACCACCCGTTTTGGTGCGAGTTTGACGATGTGTGGCATCACCTCTAGCGCGCCGGGACGAGCAGGGTCGAGCAATACCAGATCAAAGCCTTCCCGTGCCCACGACATACCCGCAATGTCATCACTTAAATCGGCTTTGTAAAAACGCGCATTAGTCATGCCATTGTGCTGAGCGTTGTGCTCGGCACGGGTCACCATAGCAAGATCACCCTCAACCCCGACCACCTCACGAGCATGACGGGCCAACGGCAAGGTGAAATTACCAATGCCACAGAACAGATCCAGCACCTTGTCCGTTTTACTCGCCCCAAGCCATGCTAGCGCCTGTTCCACCATACCTTGGTTGATGTGGCCGTTGACCTGAATGAAATCACCGGGAGCGAAAGCAAGAAACAGGCCATCTAATGAGTAGGATGGGGAAAATTGTTGCTGCAGCGCTTCGATGCGATCGTCGGCCGCCTGCAGATAGAGGTCGATCCCCTGCGCCTTGGCAAACGCCACCAGCAAAGCGCGATCAGCCTCATTGGGGCGGCCGGTGTGGCGCAGCAATATCATGATCCCCTGCTCGGCCTGGATAAGCTCAGCGTGGCCCAGTTCGCGCTGACTCTTCAGGCGATTGAGGCACTCACGCAGTGCAGGGATCAACGCTGAGAGTGGATCTGCCAGCACTGGGCAGCCGTCGATCTCCACCAGATCGTTGCTGTTACGCCGGCGAAAACCGACTCGGGTGCAGCGACCGTTTTTGTCAAATTTGATGGCCAGACGACAGACCCGACGGTAAGCGCGATCTACACCGGCCAGCACCGGTTCTAGCGTCGGCGCCTTGATGTTGCCCAACCGCTCGAACAGGCTGACCAGTCCGGCGGCCTTGGCCGCTTGCTGATCAGCAATCGACATGTGTTGAGCGCTGCAACCGCCGCATTCGCGATAGTGGCTGCAAAAGGATGCGGTGCGGTTGGTGGCAGGGGTGAGCACTTGCTGTAGCGCACCATGGCCGTACTGCTTCTTCTCCTCGGTGATACGTACCTTAACCAATTCGCCGGGCAGTGCCCCTTCGACGAAAATGGCTTTGCCTTGATGGCGGCCGATACCGACACAGTGGTGATCGAGGCTGTCTACTGTTAATTCAATACGTTGGGATTGAATGGGCTTTTTTTGGGGCTTGAAAAACTGGGCCATAAAACTTGGTGCCTATAGGTGGCTATGTCATGATTGAGGTATCTGCAGCCGAAGATTGTCCCACAAGAACGATAGTATGACCAAATACGGCCTGAGAGCGCGCGTCCTTGCTTTTACCATCTTGCCTACCTTGTGTATTGGCGCCTTCATGGCCAGTTATTTCTCCTTCCATCGTTATCAGCAGCTGGAAAATAATCTCATCGATCAAGGCATCAATATTATTGAGCCGCTGGCGATTGCCAGTGAATACGGGATGACTCAACACAGCCGAGAGTCACTGAAACGATTAATTGGGCTCACGCACCGTAAAAACTCCCCCATCATCAAGTCGATCGCCGTCTTTACCCAAGATAACCAGCTGTTTGTGACCTCGAATTACCACAGGGATTTCACCAAACTGCGTTTGCCCAATGGCAGCCCAATCCCAGACCTCACCAGTGTGACTCAAGTGGGCGACGATATTATTTTGCGCACCCCTATCCAAGCTGAGACCAGCATGGACGGTTTTCCGCTGCCTAATGATGTCGCTCCGCCGATGATTGGCTACATCTCGATGCAGATGACCACCGATCGCGCCATGTTGCTCCACTATCGCGATACCTTTTTTGCCGTGCTCATGGTGATCATGGGGGTGGCGTCTAGCACCGTATTTGGCTTTAGATTGGTTAAGAGCGTGACTCAGCCGATCACTCATATGGTGCAGGCCGTGCACAAAATCCGAGAAGGACGACTGGATACCCGCGTCAGTGGCCAGCTCACCGGTGAGCTCGATATGCTGAGAAATGGCATTAATGCGATGGCAAAGGCGCTCTCTGAATATCATGAAGAGATGCAGCAAAATATCGATCAGGCCACCTCAGACTTGCGCGAGACGCTAGAGCAGATCGAGATCCAGAACGTGCAGCTCGATCTGGCAAAAAAACGGGCGCAGGAGGCCGCGCGGGTTAAGTCGGAGTTTCTCGCTAACATGTCCCATGAGCTGCGCACTCCGCTGCATGGGGTCATTGGCTTTACCCGCCAGTTGCTCAAGACCACGCTATCCCCCAGCCAAACCGATTACATGCAGACTATCGAGAAGTCCGCGCTTAACCTGCTCGGTATCATCAATGACATCCTCGATTTTTCGAAGCTAGAAGCGGGCAAGCTGCAGCTAGAGCACATCCCGTTTAGCCTGCGCGATACCCTTAACGAGACCATGCATCTGCTTGGCCCCAGTGCTCATGACAAACAACTTGAGCTCTCGCTGCGGGTAGATGCCGATGTGCCGGACTACCTGACCGGTGACCCGATGCGCCTGCAACAGGTGCTCACCAATCTCACTGGTAATGCCATCAAATTCACGGAGCGCGGTAATGTGGATGTGCATATCGCCGTGCTTGGTAGTGATGAACACCACGTGCAGCTTGATGTTCAGATTTGTGATACGGGGATCGGGATCTCACAGGAGCAACAACAACAGCTGTTTCAAGCCTTCAACCAAGCTGACTCTTCCGTTTCTCGTCGCTACGGGGGTACCGGCCTTGGCTTGGTCATCACCCAAAAGCTGGTGCAGCAAATGGGAGGGCAGATCCATTTTGAGTCAGAGCTTGGCAAAGGATCGATCTTCGCGTTTAGTTTGGAAGTGGCGGTCTCCCCACTGCCGCAGGCCGATCAGCTGCCACTGGACCGCATCAAGGGCAAGCGGGTTTGGCTGTTAGAACCTGACCTGTTCACGCAAGCTGCGTTGCAGGCCCAGCTTGTCGAATGGCAATTAGATGTCCAGCCATTGTCTTTAGATGCCCCGTGGCCTGAATTAGCCGCTGAGGAGATAGTGATCATCGGCAGCAGTGCGTTACACACGTCGCAGCAGGTGGTCCATCGTCTCGATACGCTCACCCACCAGCACAATACCATCGTGCTGCTCAGCAGCCATGAACCGGCACTGTATGAAGCGATGCGAGCGCACGGTGCGCTCCATTGCCTCTCGAAACCAGTCAACCATCGCAAACTATTGCACGCCTTGCTCTCGCCGGATGCGCCCCGCCCCATCCCGCAAGCAACTGAGGTGATAACACGCCAGATCGCACCGATCACTGTCTTGGCGGTAGATGATAACGCCGCCAACCTGAAGCTTATTGCCGCCATGCTCAAGGAGATGGTGAGCCAAGTGGTGGTCTGTAAAAACGGTAAAGAAGCAGTACTACAAGCCCAATGCCAGCCGTTTGACATCATCTTTATGGATATCCAGATGCCGATCATGGATGGCATCAGTGCAACCCAGGTGATCCGCAGTCAGTCGCTTAATACCGAGACCCCGATCGTGGCAGTCACTGCCCACGCGATTCCTGGGGAGCGGGAACGTCTGATCCGCCAAGGTATGGATGATTATCTGGCTAAACCGATTGATGAGGGCATGTTGGCACAACTCATCACCGATTTTGCCCACCGTCGCCACCAACATCATGGCAATCAACAGATCGACTGGGCGCTCGCTATCCGTCAGGCGGGAGGGAAAGAGGGGTTGGCCAAAGAGATGTTGGCGATGTTGTTGGTGAGCTTTGATGAGGTTGAATGGGCGCTAAACGCTGCGCTTGCTGGCGAGCTGCAAGATGACGAAGTGCTCGCCCATCTCCATCGTCTTAACGGGGGGTGTGCCTATTCGGGCGTACCCGGTTTACAGCGATTGCTGACCCAACTTGAGCAGCAATTACGTGACGGGGTCGCTGTGACTGAGCTAGAGCCTGAGTTGTTAGAGTTGCAAGATGCCCTTGAACAGGTGCGGCAAGAGGCGCCTCGTTACCTGTAGCTAACTAGGTGGACAGGTGCCGTCAGGCCGCTTTTTCTGACGCCAAGCGAGGCAAATGGTAGAGTGGCTCGGTTTCTGAAGGAGTCAACATGACCAATAACGATATTCTGCGCCGCTTGCGCTACGCCCTGACCATCAGCAATGACCAGATGGTTGACATGTTTGCTAAGGGTAACCTGACGGTCACCCATAGTCAGTTACACGGCTGGTTGATGAAAGAGGCCGCCGAAGGGGAAACGCCAGACGCTGGCTATGTCGCTTGCCCCGATGCCGCCTTGAGCCAGTTTTTGGATGGTTTTATTATCGCGCGCCGTGGGGTGCGAGCAGATGCCCCAGTCCAAGTTATCCCCAACCGGATCAATAACAACATGATCCTGCGTAAACTGCGTATTGGCCTTAATTTCAAAGAGGAGGACATGCTCGGCACCCTCAAATTAGCAGACTTCAACCTCTCCAAGTCTGAGTTAAGCGCACTGTTTCGCGCCAAAGATCACAAACACTATCAAGATTGTGGTGACCAGATTTTGCGCAATTTCCTGATCGGCCTCACCGCCAAATATCGCGTCTGAGTGATAAGGCAGTTAATGATGAGTGAACGCCTCTTATGCGCTAACCGCCGTTGGCCGGTGCTGGCCAAGTGGCGTTTATCGCTGCTGTTACTCTGCGCGAGTGGGTGGCTCACTGGCTGCCAGCATCCGGCTTACCAGCTCTCGGATCGTTATCCGAGTGATAATCAGAACCCACGCATTGCTTTTTTAATCCTCCATTACACCGATGAGGATGACGCCACCTCTTTGCGTTTGTTGACCAAGGCCGAGCATCAAGTCAGTGCTCACTACTTGGTTCCCCGCGAGCAACAACTGCAACCGCCACTGGTGTATCAGTTAGTACCTGACAGCCAGCGAGCGTGGCATGCGGGGCGTAGCCGTTGGCAGCAAAATACCGCGCTCAACGCCAGCTCGCTTGGCATTGAAATTGTCAATCTGGGTTACCCACCACAAGATGACGTGTTGCCCCCTCACCAGCGGCATTGGCAACCCTACACCGCAGCCCAAATTGCTGCGGTGGGCGCGCTGAGTCGGGATTTAGTCGCTCGCTATCAGATCCCGCCGACGCAGGTGTTGGCACATAGCGACATCGCCCCAGAGCGCAAACAAGACCCCGGCCCTCACTTCCCTTGGCGCCAGCTCTACCTCGAATATGGGGTGGGCGCTTGGCCTGATGACAAGCGGGTTAGCGCATTACTGGCCAGTCCGCTACCACAGTGGGACGTCACCACGTGGCAGCAACAACTGGCCCGTTACGGTTATGGGCTGACCGCTAGCGGTCAGTGGGATGAGCAGAGCCGGGCGGTACTGAGGGCTTTTCAGCTGCACTTTCGCCCTACTCTGGTTAATGGTGAACCCGATCGCGAGTGCCAAGCCATCTTGATGGCGCTGCTCGACAAGTACGGCCATTGATCCTGCGTTTATCGCTGTGCCTGCTCGTGTTGATAGTTCATTACTATGAAATCGGCAGGTAATAGCGATTATCTATTGCTGCCGCCTGCCGATAACATCATCACGTCACTTAAGAACTTATCCCGTTAGGTCTATAGCGGTGGTCCTACAGGCCCATGTTTGGTCTGACATCCTACGATGATCGCTCTTCGCACACGCTGCGTAATCCGTCTTACGACGCTCAGTAAGTAGGTCGGTTGATCGGTGCTAAACAGCGTTCGAATTATCGCAGTGAGTCAATTGCACTGCTCTTTTGGAGGTAAATGATGAAAAGCCCGATTGGTCTTGATACTGCACAGTCACGCCTGTTGGCGGCAGAGTTGAATCGGCTGTTGGCCAGTTACCAGATCCTGTACATGAATGTACGCGGTTTTCATTGGAATATCCGTGGCACTCAATTCTTCGAGTTGCACTTGAAATTTGAAGAGATCTATAACGACCTGCTGCTGAAGGTCGACGCGTTGGCCGAGCGAATCCTTACCTTAGATGGGGTGCCGATGCACAGTTTTAGCGAGTACCTCAAGGTGTCTGCAATTGCTGAACAGCAGGGGATATGCCAAGGGCGAGCGTGTGTCGAATCATTACTCGAGGGTTTTCGTGAACTGCTGGTGGCCCAACGCCGCATATTGGGACAGGCCAATGATGCAGGAGATGAGGGAACGGCTGCGATTCTCTCTGACTACATCCAACAGCAAGAGAAGCTCGTCTGGATGCTGCGGGCGTATCTGGCGTGAATCCCACTGTGACAGCCGAACTGTCGTATTAACTGATTGCTACTGTTTATCCCCGTTTGCCGCTCACTGTTGGGCGGCTTTTTTATATCAAATAACAAGTGGTGCTGCGGATGGCGCCCTCCCTGCATTGAGCTTGGTGAGCACCGACCTACACGACACAGGGCTGGTTACTGTGACTTGACTGGAATTGCCTCCAGCACGTGTACCAGTAGTTGCCAAAAACGCTCGACCGCAGGAATGTGTACCTTCTCGTCCGGCGAGTGGGCACCGCGGATAGTCGGACCGAACGAGACCATATCCCACTGTGGATAAGCACTCTTGAACAGACCGCACTCGAGACCAGCGTGGATCACCATCACGTTGGGCAGAGTACCGAACAGAGTCTGGTAGCTGTTGCGCACCAGCGCCATGACAGGGGAATCCACATTGGGCGCCCAACCTGGGTAGGCGCCGGTAAATTCGCAGCTGGCGCCTGCCAAGTTGAACAGGGAGCGGGTCATCTGCTCGATGCTCTCACGACCGGAATCGATCAGGGAACGGATGAGGCACTGAACGAACACTTCCCCATCACGGGTCTTGATGACACCTAGATTGGTGGAGGTTTCGGTGACCCCCGGAATCGCATCACTCATCCGCATCACCCCGTTTGGGCAAGCCTGCAACGCATCGAGCAGGCGCTGCTGCAAAGAGGGGCTCATCAGCTTGACCGGTGGCGGGGTATCGTTGACCAGTAAAGTCAGGTTCGGCTCAGTAGCGGCCAGCTCGCTCTGGTAGATACCGGCGTAGCGGTCAACCAGCGCCTTAAACTCCGCTTTGCGAGTGGCGGGCACCAGCAGGGTCGCGCGGGCTTCGCGCGGGATGGCATTACGCAAGGTGCCACCATGGATCTCGGCTAAGCGGATACCCAGCGGCTCAGCGGCCTTGAGCAGGCGCACCAACAACTTGTTGACGTTGCCACGACCACGATGGATGTCGCAACCAGAGTGGCCGCCGCGTAGACCTTTAATTGTCAGCTCAACCGCGTCGCCGGCGCTGGCATCAACCAATTCCAGCGGAAAGCGGATATTGGCATCCACCCCGCCAGCGCAGCCCATGTAGACCTCACCATCCTCTTCGGAGTCAGTGTTGAGCAGGATCTCCCCCTCTAGCCAACCCGCTTCCAGACCGAAGGCACCGGTCATGCCAGTCTCTTCGTCGGTGGTCAAAAGCACTTCCAGCGGGCCGTGCTTGATGGTCTTGTCAGCCAGCACCGCTAAGCAGCCCGCCATGCCGATGCCGTTGTCGGCGCCGAGGGTGGTGCCACGAGCGGTGACCCACTCACCATCGACATAGGCATCAATGGGATCGGTTGCAAAATCGTGTCGGGTATCGGCGTTGGCCTGCGGCACCATGTCGATGTGAGCTTGCAGCACCACCGCTTTGCGATTTTCCATCCCCGAGGTAGCCGGTTTCTTGATGATGATATTGCCGACCTTATCCTGCTTAACCGCCAGGCCTTCCCCTTGCGCCCACTGGACAATCCAGGCACTTAAGCGGGCTTCATGCTTGGAAGGGTGAGGAATGGCGCAAATCTGCTCGAAGAAATGCCAAATCAGTTGGGGGGACAAGGAACTTAGTTGTGCCATGTCAGAACTCCTTACCAGCACGGAATGAAAGAGGGGCGCGTGAACGGGCCAAAGGTGGAGCATGATAATACCGCCAATTGCAGAAAAATGTGAGCGTTTGGGGATGTGGCGCGGTGAGTTATGCTGGCAAAGAGCCTATATCCCAGTGAATCTTGATAGGTAGTGACAGGAAAAAACATTAAGTGTCAAAAAAACGTCGAATTAACGAGGATTCACAGGAGAAGTTGGGGCATTGTGCTTTGTGAATAAAAAGATATTAAATTTGAATTTAAAGTTAACGAGGTGAGTTTGCTCTAGGGGCGCAGCTGTGATTATACTCGCCACCCCTTTTCATTTTTAACCATGCGGTTGGCGCCTGATCCCATGCTTATGATTAGTTTGCAAGGTTTTACCCTTGGCCTCGCCATGATTATCCCTATGGGAGCCCAGAATGCCTTTGTGCTGACGAGGGGGATATATCGTAATCATCACCTATTAGCCGCCACACTCTGCTGCTTTTGTGACCTGGTCCTGATTGGCATAGGCGTATTCGGCGGTGCGAATCTGTTGGCTGCGAGCCCACTCGGTTTACAGCTGCTGACATGGGGCGGCGTTCTATTTCTCAGCTGGTTTGGGATTCGCTCACTCGGCAGCGCTTGGCAACGGCAAAGACCGGAGCAGGCTGCCTCCTCTCAGCTGATGAGCGCCCAAGGGGTGTTCGCGATGACCTTAGGGGTGACCTTGCTCAATCCCCATGTTTATTTGGATACGTTGATGTTACTTGGCTCTTTTGGCAGCCAATTTGAGCAAGAGCAGCGTCCTGCGTTTGCGGCTGGCGCCATGTTGGCATCTATCATCTGGTTCTACAGTTTGGCGTATGGCGCTGCGGCGCTTTCCCCTTGGTTAGCACGCGGACGAGTACAACAGGGCATTGATGGCGTGGTTGGCATCATTATGTTGGTATTGGCGTTCATGCTAGCCCGTGAAGGGGTGGCACGTTAACCACTGATCTCAGTCGACAACATCAGCACGATGACTGCCATGTGAGCAAAAAGGGGCATGTTTATGAGAGGCGTGTGGGCTAATTAGACCAGCACTACCGGGTTAACCTCCCCTTTTGGGAGACCCCCTGAACAGCGTTAAATCTATAAAAAAACTGAAGCCATCAAAGGATGGCTTCAGTTTTTTACTCAGCAAAAGGCCGATTAAATGATACAGCCTACTACTGCTAACGCCTGATGGCTTTGACTCATCGCGCTAGATTAGCGACGCAGACCCAGCTTAGCGATCAGAGCAGCGTAACGCTGAACGTCTTTACGCTTCAGGTAGTCCAGCAGCTTACGACGCTGGGAAACCATGCGCAGCAGACCGCGACGACCGTGATGATCTTTGGAATGCTCTTTGAAGTGACCTTGCAGGTGGTTGATTTGTGCAGTCAGCAACGCAACCTGAACTTCAGGAGAACCAGTGTCGTTGGCGCAACGCGCGTTATCAGCAACGATTTGAGCTTTGATCTCAGTATTTAGAGACATAGTAATACTCCAGTAGAGTGTTGAAAGGTTCACAGCCAATCTCTAATTCAGCCGTGAAATAGGGGCGGAATTATAATCATCACACGCTGTTTTAGCAACGGTAAAAATCAGCAACACCGCGAACGGACATGGTGATGACTATTCGTCGTTATAACGCACCAGGCGTTTGGGTGCGACACGCCCCTCATCGTCGATCTCACCTACGCCAATGAACAGACGCTCTACGCCCACTGTCATCCGGACTTGCCCTCGGTCAGGCGCAGCAGACACTTGGACGGCTTGGCCTTGGTTCACATAGGCTGCAACAGCTGTCGGCATGTTGACCTCTGGCAATACTGAGACGGCCGTGTCCATAGGCAGTAAAAGGGGATCAAGGTGATCACGCGGTGAGATACCGTCCGCTTTGGCCTGTTCGAAACGGCGCTCGAGCTCGTCCAGCATCAGCATCCTTTCATAGGGATAGCTGGCCACTTGGGTACGACGAAGCTGGGTGACATGTGCGCCACAGCCGAGTAGCTCGCCCAAGTCATCAACCAGTGAGCGAATATAAGTACCTTTGCTGCAATGCACTTCCAGCTTCAGTTCGCTCGCTTCGAAACTGATTAATTTCAATTCGAAGATCGTGATAGGACGCGCTTCGCGTTCTATTTCGATGCCTTCGCGGGCATACTCGTAAAGAGGACGTCCGTTGTGTTTGAGCGCAGAGTACATGGAAGGGACTTGCATGATCGCACCACGAAACTGATCCAGTGATGCAAGCAAACGTGCCATAGTGACATCCACCACTCGAGTTGCAACAACTTCACCGTCTGCGTCACTGGTGTTGGTACGTTCACCAAGCTTGGCTGTCACTTCATAACGCTTGTCTGCATCGAGTAGGTATTGCGAGAACTTTGTTGCCTCTCCAAGACAGATAGGCAACATACCGGTCGCTAGCGGATCGAGTGCACCGGTGTGACCGGCTTTGGCTGCGTTATAAATCCGTTTGACTTTCTGCAACACATCATTAGAAGTCAGGCCGGTTGGTTTGTCCAACAGCAAGATACCGTGTACCTCGCGGCCCTTAAAACGACGTCTACGAGACATCTCAGCCTTCATCCTTTATGTCATCTGACGCAGAGTGCGCCTCGTTATCACGACCAGCTTCTGCCATACGCCGATTATCTTCACGTACCGTATTGGTGACCAAATTAGAGAGACGCATTCCTTCCACTAGGGTCTGGTCATAGTAGAAGCGCAGCTCAGGGACGACCCGCAAACGCATGGCACTGCCGAGCAAGCTACGAATATAGCCAGCAGCCTCCGTCAGGCCTTTGAGCCCCTCTTTAATTTGTTCATCATCATTATCTAACTGCAAAAAGGTGACATAGACCTTGGCGTAATTGAGGTCTTTAGACACATTTACATCAGATACGGTGACCATGCCTATGCGAGGATCTTTCACTTCACGCTGCAGGATCAACGCAATTTCACGCTGTATCTGCTGGCCGACCCGATTGGTCCGGCTAAATTCTCTGGCCATATTCTATCCTGCGATAAAAGGGGGCCGTGGCCCCCCTATTTTTAACTTTCGGCTTACAGCGTCCGCTTAATTTCCACGGTCTCGTATACCTCGATCTGGTCGCCTTCGCGCACATCGTTGTAGTTTTTGACCGCGATACCACACTCGTATCCGTTCTTGACTTCGTTAACGTCATCTTTAAAACGACGCAGAGACTCAAGCTCTCCTTCGTAGATGACCACGTTGTCACGTAACACACGAATACGGTTGGAACGCTTCACTACACCTTCTGTGACCATACAACCGGCCACAGCACCAAACTTCGGTGATTTGAAGACGCTACGGACTTCGGCCAGACCAATAATCTCTTGGCGATACTCGGGCGCTAACTTGCCGCTCATTGCCTGTCTTACTTCGTCAATCAAGTCGTAAATGACGGAGTAATAACGCAGATCTAAGCTCTCAGCATCAATCACCTTACGAGCTGACGCGTCGGCACGGACGTTGAAGCCCACCAAGATAGCGCTAGACGCTGCAGCCAAGGTCGCATCCGTTTCAGTAATACCACCGACGCCAGAGCCCAGAATCTTGACTTTGACTTCGTCAGTAGAAAGCTGAATCAACGCATCGCATATGGCTTGAACAGAGCCTTGTACGTCAGCTTTGATCACCACATTCACTTCAGACACTTCGCCTTCATTCATATTGGCGAACATGTTTTCCAGTTTGGCTTTTTGCTGGCGAGCAAGTTTGACATCACGGAACTTACCTTGACGATAAAGCGCCACTTCACGGGCCTTTTTCTCGTCACGCACCACGGTTGCTTCATCACCTGCTGAGGGCACACCAGATAAGCCCAAAATTTCTACGGGTAACGAGGGTCCGGCTGACTTGATCTCACGACCGAGTTCGTCACGCATTGCACGAATTCGACCATATTCGAGACCACACAGCACGATATCACCCTGACGCAGGGTACCCTCTTGCACCAGTACGGTGGCGACAGGACCACGACCTTTATCCAAGAATGATTCGATGACGACACCGCTTGCCATGCCATCGAATACCGCTTTCAGTTCCAACACTTCAGACTGAATCAAGATAGCTTCGAGCAGTTCATCGATCCCTTCGCCTGATTTGGCTGAGACATGAACAAACTGGCAGTCACCACCCCAATCTTCAGACATGACTTCATAACGAGCCAGTTCAGTCTTAACGCGGTCTGGGTCTGCTTCTGGTTTATCAATTTTATTAACGGCAACAACCAGTGGCACGCCAGCAGCCTTAGCATGCTGGATAGCTTCAATGGTTTGCGGCATCACGCCATCATCGGCGGCAACAACCAGTACCACGATGTCAGTGGCCTTCGCACCCCGAGCACGCATAGAGGTAAACGCAGCGTGACCTGGAGTATCCAAGAAGGTGATCATGCCACTGTCAGTTTCGACATGGTAAGCACCGATATGCTGGGTAATACCGCCAGCCTCGCCAGCTGCAACCTTCGCTTTGCGGATGTAGTCGAGCAAAGAGGTCTTACCGTGGTCAACGTGACCCATGATGGTCACGACCGGCGCACGTGATTTTGCTTCCGAGGTTTCATCTCGATCAGACAATACGGCCTCTTCGAGCTCGTTCTCACGACGAAGCACAACCTTATGTCCCATCTCCTCAGCAACCAGCTGTGCCGTTTCTTGATCAATGACTTGGTTAATCGTCGCCATGGCCCCCATCTTCATCATCGCTTTGATGACTTCGACGCCTTTGACGGCCATTTTGTTAGCCAGCTCAGCAACGGTGATGGTTTCACCAATGACAACATCACGGTTAACCACAACAGCCGGTTTATTGAAACCATGTTTCATGGCGTTAGGCATCGCGACTTTGCCGCGTTTGCCTTTGCGAGCGCGAGGATTACGAGCATCCCGATCATCTTCACGACGACCCGCTTTTTTGGCTACCTTCACCGCTGCAGCAGCGGTACGACGGCTGTTTTCTTCTTTACGATCCAGCTCATCTTCAGCCGCTTGCGCGTGCTTATTGGTCGTCAAATGATAGTCACTGCTCTCTTTGGCACGAGCAGCTTCTTCTTCTGCCCAGCGAGGGCCATTCTGTTCTGCCATAAGACGAGCCTCTTCGGCTTTCTTAGCGGCAAGTTCTTCTGCTTTTTGCAAAGCAGTTTGTTCTTGTTGGCGCTTAAGTTCTTCTGCTTCGCGCTTGGCCATCTTTTCTGCCTCTTGCTGAGCTGTGCTACTGGCTGCTTTGGCGGGCTGTTGAGCCTGTCGAGCCTTAGATTGTGCTTCGATTCGCGCCTTTTCCTCAGTTTCACGACGAGCTTGCTCAGCCTCACGGCGAGCCTTCTCTTCAGCATCGAGGCGAGCCTTATTTTCAGCCTCACGACGAGCATTTTCTTCTGCTTCCAAACGCGCTTTTTCCTCTGTTTCCACCTGACGCTGTTCATCTTCCAACGCCGAGCGTCTTACATAGGTACGAGATTTGCGAACCTCGACCTGTACTTCTTTCTTACCACCAGACCCTTGAACACTGATTGTGCTCTTGGTCTTGCGCTGTAAAGTCATACGAGCAGGAGCGGTGTTATCTTCCCCTCCATGCTGTTTCTTCAGATGCGTCAGTAATGTCTCCTTTTCAGACTCACTGACTAGGTCGTCGGCCTTACTCTTGCTGATACCGGCATCGACAAACTGCTGGAGAAGACGATCAACCGGTGTGTCGATGTCAGTGGCAAGTTGTTTCACTGATACTTCTGCCATTCATTTTCCTCCGTTTGATCCCACTTAAGACTGCTCTTCTCCGAACCAACAGATGTTACGAGCAGCCATAATCAGCTCACCGGCTTTCTCTGCCGTCAGCCCTTCAATATCAGCAAGGTCATCAACACCTTGCTCAGCTAAATCTTCCAATGTACCAATGCCACGAGACGCCAAGACATAAGCTGTTTCACGACCAAGACCATGTAGATTCAGTAGATCTTCGGAAGGCTCCACACCCTCAAAAGACTCTTCTTTAGCTAAGGCTTTGGTAGTTAACGCATGCTTAGCCCGTGTGCGCAGCTCTTCGACCATTTCCTCATCTAAACCATCGATAGCTAACAGTTCGTTGACAGGAACAAAGGCGATCTCTTCCAAGGTAGAGAAGCCTTCATCCATCAACAAACTGGCAAAGTCATCATCGATATCGAGTGCGGTGGTAAAGAGCGTTAAGATTCGGTCATTTTCAGCTTGGTGCTTGGCACGCATGTCCTCCACCGTCATCACGTTTAGTTCCCACCCAGTCAGCTGGGAGGCCAAACGTACGTTTTGACCATTACGACCGATAGCTTGGGCTAAGTTAGCCGCTTCCACGGCGATGTCCATGGTGTGGTTATCTTCATCAACAATGATGGAAGCCACATCAGCAGGCGCCATGGCGTTGATCACGTACTGAGCAGGGTTATCATCATATAACACGATGTCTGCACGCTCACCGCTTAACTCAGCAGAAACAGCTTGCACGCGGGCGCCACGCATACCGATACAGGCACCGATGGGATCAATACGGCGATCATTGGTCTTCACCGCGATCTTGGCCCGAGAGCCAGGATCACGAGCAGCACCCATGATTTCAATCATCTCTTCGCCAATTTCCGGCACTTCAATACGGAATAGCTCCTTGAGAAAATCAGGGCTGGAGCGACTAACAAACAATTGGGAGCCACGTGCCTCTGGACGCACAGCATAAAGTAGACCGCGCACACGATCGCCAGGACGGAACGTCTCACGTGGCAGCATGTCATCACGGAAGATAACTGCTTCGGCATTACTGCCTAAGTCCAGAATCACATTATCTCGCGTGCTCTTTTTCACCACGCCACTGATAATGCTGCCTTCTTTATCTTTAAACTGCTCAACCACTTGCGACCGCTCAGCTTCACGCACCTTTTGCACGATAACCTGCTTAGCAGTTTGGGTAGTAATACGGTCGAAGGTAACCGACTCTATAGGGTCTTCTACATAGTCACCAAGCTGAATATCGGGTTGCTCGATTTGCGCAGCTTCTAGGGTAATTTCACCATACGGGTTTTCCATTGACGCTTGATCAGCGACAACAACCCAACGACGATAAGTATCGTAATCACCGGTTTTACGGTCGATTTCTACCCGAACCTCAATCTCACCTTCATACTTTTTCTTGGTTGCGGTGGCCAGTGCAGTCTCCAGAGCCTGGAAAATTTTCTCACGGGGCACAGCTTTCTCGTTAGACACGGCGTCAACGACCAGCAAAATCTCTTTATTCATGTCCGATAGCCTCGTTAACCAAAGTTCGGCACTATGTTAGCTTTTTGAATATTGGTAAAAGCCAACACGTCGTCCTTACCATCTACCATCAAAGTGATCATGTCACCCTGTACGGCTTTGATCACGCCTTTGAACTTGCGGCGGTTATTTGTTGCCATACGAAGCGTTACCGCCACCTCTTGGCCAACGTACTTCTCAAATTGGGTGACCTTGAACAGTGGACGGTCTAGACCAGGCGAGGAAACTTCAAGGTAATATTCCTCAGCAATCGGGTCTTCGACATCCATAATGGCGCCCACTTGATGGCTAACTTCAGCACAGTTTTCAACTGTAACGCCGTCTTCACCGTCAATGTAGACACGTAGAGTGGAGTGTTTACCAGCACGGATAAACTCAACTCCCCAAAGTTCAAAGCCCAAGGCAACGACAGAAGCCTCGAGCATATCGGTCAAACGTTGCTCTAACGTAGCCAAAGTCACCCTCCAAAAAACAAAAAAAGGGCATAAAGCCCAGATATATAACTATTCAGAGTAAATTCTACATAACAAAAAGCCCCGATTTCAAATCGGGGCTTGGCGCTTTACCCTGATTGTCATCTTTCGATGACCGCTTTCCTGAGCCTAGGAAATGCGTGATATGGTTGCGGGGGCCGGATTTGAACCGACGACCTTCGGGTTATGAGCCCGACGAGCTACCATGCTGCTCCACCCCGCGGCCGAAACCACTTAAAGATTGCACATAATTGAATATCAACTATATGAATCTCAACAACAATCTACATTTTACGTAGACAATATTAAATTGGTGCCGTGGGCGGGACTCGAACCCGCACACCCTAGAGCACTACCCCCTCAAGATAGCGTGTCTACCAATTCCACCACCACGGCTAAACTATCACTCTGGGACATCAGCATCTTTACTAGCTGGTTCTTTGATTTGCTCGACTTTATTAGTCTGTTGCAAATCATCCCATTCACCACCCTGTTTTACTTTATTGCTCGACATTGAGCCAAGCACCAAGCTTATGACGAAAAACAAGGTTGCCAAAATCGCTGTAGTTCTTGTCAGAAAACTCCCTGACCCACTAGAACCAAAAACAGTATTTGATGCGCCAGCGCCAAAAGATGCTCCCATATCAGCGCCTTTGCCTTGCTGAACCATCACAAGCCCGATTAAAGCAAGAGAAACTAGCAAGTAAAGCACTAAAAGAATTTCATACATTAACGTGTATCCTTTACCACCTATCACATACCAACATAATCAAAAAAATGAATAATAGTTGGCGGGGTTATTTTACACTCTGGCGTGGCGTAATATTTATTTATAACAAAAAGGTTGGCTAGATTCTCTAGCAGCCATCTTGTTAGAGCGCGGCAGATAATATCGACAGGATTGTCTGCTGACAAGCGCTATTTTTCATTTCGCGAGCTGATTGAACAAGATACAAGCAGGGCGACTAAAAATCGCCCGCTTTGTTAACTAAAACGCCGATACCACTTGGTCCGCAATACGTTGCGCCATATCACGTACCTGCTGTTCACTTTCCCCTTCTACCATCACCCGGATAAGGGGTTCGGTACCGGATTTACGCAGCAGTACGCGGCCACGGCCAGCCAGCTCTTGTTCGACCTTGGCAACCTCCTGCTGGACCGCCTCTGCGGTTAGAGGATCTTTACCTTCGGCAAAGCGAACATTCACTAATACTTGCGGAAACTTACTCATACCAGAGCGCAGTTTTGCCAGCGGCATCTCCGCACAGCGCATAGCCGTGAGTACCTGCAGCGCCGCAACGATGCCATCCCCAGTAGTGGTTTGATCTAGACAAATGATGTGACCGGAATTCTCACCACCAATGCGCCATCCTTTCTCTTCCATCATCTCAAGCACATAGCGGTCACCTACCTTGGCCCGCGCAAACGGGATACCAAGGGTCTGCAACGCCAACTCCAAACCCATATTGGCCATCAGGGTACCCACTACGCCACCTTTTAGGCGACCATTGCGCAAGGCATCTCGGGCAATGATGTAGAGGATCTCGTCGCCATCGATGAGATAACCACTGTGATCAACCATGATAAGGCGGTCACCATCGCCATCAAATGCCACACCAAGATCAGCATTGCACTCCAGTACCTTGGCAACCAGCGCCTCGGGAGCCGTCGAACCGACGCCGTCGTTGATGTTGAGACCATCTGGGGCACAACCCATGGTAATAAGCTCAGCGCCCAGCTCGCGGAAAACCGACGGGGCGATGTGATAAGTAGCACCATGACCACAGTCGACCACTATCTTTACCCCTTCCAGATTCATGTGGGAAGGAAAGGTACTCTTACAGAACTCAATGTAGCGACCTGCGGCATCGTCAATACGCACTGCTTTGCCAAGCTCAGCAGAATCAACGCATTTGAGTTCGTGATCCAGCTCAGCCTCAATGGCCAGCTCAACCTCATCAGGCAACTTAGTGCCATCAGCAGAGAAGAATTTGATGCCGTTATCGTAGAAAGGATTATGGGAGGCGCTGATGACGATCCCGGCTTCGGCACGGAAAGTGCGAGTTAGATAAGCAACAGCTGGGGTAGGCATAGGGCCCATCAGAATGGCTTTGAGACCTGCGGCGGAGAGGCCTGCTTCTAGAGCAGACTCCAACATGTAGCCAGAGATACGGGTATCTTTACCAATCAATACCTTTTTGGTGCCCTTCTTGGAGAGAACCTTACCGGCAGCCCAACCCAGCTTCATCACAAAATCAGGGGTGATGGGATATTCACCAACCTTGCCACGTACCCCATCAGTGCCAAAATACTTTCTTGCCATTGTCTGTTCTCTTTAATTATCTGGAAATAAAATCTTGTCCCGTCATTGCCAACCAGCCGACGCGCAATGCGTCCATGGTCTCCCGCACATCGTGGACCCGAATGATACGTGCCCCATGCTGCATGCCGATAAGGGCGCATGCCAGACTGCCGGGTAGGCACTTATCTACTGGACGGCGAAGCAAGTTGCCTATCATAGACTTTCGCGACATCCCTACCAATAGCGGCAAGCCATAATCAAGCAGTTCCTTTTGAGTAGCTAATAGCTGGTAGTTATGTTCAAGGGTCTTGCCAAATCCGTATCCCGGATCCAGCAATAATTGCTCACGCTTAAGCCCGGCAGCAAGGCAGGCGGCAATCCGTTCATCGAAAAAGGCCCGCATTTCTACCAGCAAATCATCATAGTGTGGTTCGAGCTGCATAGTTCTTGGCTGCCCTTGCATATGCATGAGGCAAACGGGAACGTCAGCTTCTGCTGCAACGGCAAGTGCACCGGGTTCCTGCAAAGCCCGTACATCGTTTATAAGATGTGCCCCAACCGCACATCCTTCACGCATCACCACAGCCTTGGAAGTATCGAGAGAGATCATCACATCCAACTCACAAACCAAGCGCTCTACCACTGGGATGACTCTATCTAGCTCCTCCTGTTCGCTCACCTCGGGCGCACCAGGGCGGGTTGACTCACCACCGATGTCGATGAGGGTCGCCCCATCGGAGACCATCTGCCGCGCATGAGCCATTGCCTGTTCGAACTGATTGAAATGTCCACCATCGGAGAAGGAGTCGGGCGTCACATTGAGGATCCCCATCACATGGGGACGATCGAAGGAGAGGCTAAGCCCCTTGCTGATTAACTGCATTTTCACGTCCATCTGATAAAGAAAAACCCCGGGCAAGCCCGGGGTTTGGAGAGTCACGATTATTTGGCCGGGGCGTCGTTGGCTTTGTCGATAGAGACCTCCGCCACCGGCGCAGCTTCATCAGCCGACCTGACCTCAGCAGCCACGGTAGAACCGCCTTGCGGGGTATCTCCGTGCTCGTCATGCCAGTTGCTGGGCGCACGAACCTCACGGCGCGCCATCAGATCATCGATCTGCTTAGCATCAATGGTCTCGTACTTCATCAGCGCATCTTTCATGCTGTGCAACACGTCCATGTTATCCAGCAGGATCTGCTTGGAGCGGGCGTAGTTGCGGTCGATGACCAGCTTGACCTCGGCATCAATGACGCGAGCGGTATCGTCGGACATGTGCTTGGCCTTGGCCATGCTGCGACCAAGGAACACTTCACCATCTTCTTCCGCGTAGAGCATTGGGCCGAGACGTTCGGACATCCCCCACTGGGTTACCATCTTACGAGCAATATCAGTGGCACGTTCGATGTCATTGGAAGCACCAGTAGAAACCCTTTCAGTACCGTAAATCAGTTCTTCCGCCAGACGACCACCATATAGGCTGGAGATCATGGATTCCAGATGCTGCTTAGAGTGGCTCCAGCGATCCTGTTCAGGCAGATACATAGTCACACCCAGTGCACGACCGCGAGGAATAATGGAAACCTTGTAAACGGGGTCATGATCCGGAACCACGCGACCGATAATGGCGTGACCCGCTTCGTGATAAGCAGTCATCTCCTTTTCGGACTCTTTCATTACCATGGAACGACGTTCAGCCCCCATCATGATCTTATCCTTGGCCTTCTCGAACTCGGCCATGGAGACCACACGGCGGCTCTCGCGAGCAGAGAAGAGGGCAGCTTCGTTGACCAAGTTAGCCAAGTCAGCCCCAGAGAAACCTGGCGTACCACGGGCAATCAGCGCCGGATTGACGTCATCCGCCAACGGCACTTTGCGCATGTGCACTTTCAGGATCTGCTCGCGACCACGGACATCCGGCAGACCGACCACAACCTGACGGTCGAAACGGCCCGGACGCAGCAGTGCCGGATCCAGTACGTCAGGACGGTTGGTGGCAGCAATGACGATAATGCCTTCGTTGCCTTCAAAGCCATCCATCTCTACCAGCATCTGGTTAAGGGTCTGCTCACGTTCATCGTGCCCCCCCCCCAGACCGGCGCCACGCTGGCGGCCGACAGCATCAATTTCATCGATAAAAATGATGCAGGGGGAGGATTTCTTGGCTTGTTCGAACATGTCACGCACCCGAGAGGCACCGACACCGACGAACATTTCCACGAAATCGGAACCGGAGATGGTGAAGAACGGTACCTTTGCCTCGCCCGCAATGGCCTTAGCCAGCAAAGTTTTACCGGTACCGGGAGGACCAACCAGCAGCACGCCGGTCGGGATTTTGCCACCCAGCTTCTGAAATTTGCTCGGATCGCGCAGATAGTCAACCAGCTCCTTCACCTCTTCCTTGGCTTCATCGCAACCTGCAACATCAGCAAAGGTGGTCTTGATCTGATCTTCGCTCATCAGGCGAGCCTTGCTCTTGCCAAACGACATGGCACCTTTGCCACCGCCGCCCTGCATCTGACGCATGAAGAAGACCCAGACACCGATCAGCAGCAGCATCGGGAACCAGGAGATGAAGATAGAGGTCAACAGAGACGGCTCTTCCGGCTTCTCGCCCATCACTTTGACATTGTGATTGAGCATGTCGTTGAGCAGCTGGGGATCCGGCGCAGGGATGATGGTGGTGAATCGTTCACCAGTACGCTTGACGCCATTAATGACCTTACCGTCCATCCGCACTTCACGGATCTGCTCTTGGGTCACCTCTTTAACAAAGCTGGAATAGTCCAGCTGGCGACTTGTGGTATCGCTGGGGCTGAAGCTATTGAACACCGACATCAAAACGACGGCGATGACCAGCCACAGGATTAAGTTTTTCGCCATGTCACTCAAATCAGTAACCTCGCAGACTGACAGTTAACGATGAAGGTTAGGGTACTACAGTTTAAAACCGGTAGCCACAATGTAGACTTCCCGTGATCTGGCTCGGGATGAGTCTGGTTTACGAATTTTGACAGCGGAGAAAAGTTTACGGATTTCATTGAGATAGGCATCAAAGCCCTCTCCCTGAAACACCTTCACCACAAAACTGCCGTCATTGCGCAATACCTGATTGCACATGTCTAGCGCCAGCTCGACCAGATACATGGCGCGAGCCTGATCCACCTGCTGGGTACCGCTCATGTTGGGCGCCATATCAGACATCACGACATCAACCTTGTCAGGACCCACACGCTCCAGCAAGGCGCCGAGCACAGTTTCCTCCCGAAAGTCCCCTTGCAGGAAATCGACACCGGCAATGGGATCCATCGGCAAAATGTCACATGCGATGACGCGACCCGAATCACCAACCTGTTCAACCGCGAACTGGGACCACCCACCGGGGGCTGCCCCCAAATCTACTACAGTCATGCCATTTTTCAGCAAGCGATCCTTGCCCTGGATCTCGTCAATCTTGAAAACAGCACGAGAACGCAGGCCCATTTTCTGGGCTTTTTTGACGTATTGATCGTCGAAATGTTCTTTTAACCAGCGAGTTGAACTGGGGGAACGTTTTTTCTGGGTCATGATAATCGACTTTAAAAAACCACAAGGGTTATTAGTATTAAGGGCTAAGTGGGGGTAGAATACGCCCCTTTCAACCCTGACTTATGAAGAAATTGCGATGATTCTCAACAACAAACAAAAACAGTACCTGAAGGGCCTTGCCCACAACCTCAAACCTGTCGTTCTGCTCGGTCAGCATGGCCTGACAGAAGGTGTACTGGTAGAGATCGACCTAGCACTCAGCCATCACGAGCTAATCAAAGTTAAGGTTGCCTCGGAAAATCGCGAGATGAAGCAGCTGGTTATGGATGCCATCGTCCGTGAAACAGGCGCTGTAAAAGTACAAAGCTTAGGGCATATCCTGACTATTTATCGTGCTGCTAATATTCCCAAAATCCAAATACCTAGGAAATAAATAGTAAGCATTTTTATAATTTAAAACTTTATAGCCCACGATACATCGTGAGATATAAACCGCTTATGAATGCGCAATAACTACTAATGATTTTAGAATCGATATGACTGACTAGCTAACAACAGTCGAGTATTTATCCAAATATCGTTACTAAAGTACAACACTAATTTTTTACTTGTTTACACCTGTAACATTGCAAATCTAAGAATAATCAGGGGAATTTAAATCCCCTGGATATTAACTATTGTTATATGTAAGCAATGTCGACTATTTCATACTCAACATCACCTGCAGGTGTTTTTACGATTGCGACGTCATCAACCTCTTTTCCTACAAGGGCTCGTGCTATAGGTGAATTCACAGATATAAGATTGTGCTTAATATCCGACTCATCATCACCAACAATCCGATAAACCACCTCTTCCTCGCTATCTAACTTTAACAGAGTAACAGTTGAGCCAAATATCACGCGGCCATTGTTGGTTACCTTAGTTACGTCTATCACATGGGCGTTTGAAAGCTTGGCTTCAATCTCTTGAATACGCCCCTCACAAAATCCCTGCTGTTCTCTAGCTGCATGATATTCGGCGTTTTCTTTTAAATCACCATGCTCACGCGCATCCGCAATGGCTTCTATAATTTGTGGGCGCTGCACCGTCTTGAGATAATCGAGCTCTTCGCGCAGCTTTTCAGCGCCGCGAACAGTCATCGGGGTATAATTCATAATAAAAACCTAGGTTGTTTGACAATCGATACTACGGCTTTCTAATGCTGTATGTAGCCGCCAATTAGGATTCAGTATCTTAGTATGAAGCCTAGGTAAAATCCATGTCAGTCCTGTACTGATATTTTAGTGAAAAAAATGCTTCACCTTTATGGTACCGATAGAGGGGCTGATACGGCTGGTTTTCCTTGCATAATAGCAATCTCAACTCGTCTATTAATTCGTCGATTCTCTGGTGTGTTATTAGGTACTAGAGGTTTAGCATCCGCCATCCCCTGTACCACAAGACGTCCTTGTGCAAAACCAGGTACTTTTATCATCTGATGCGCAACAGCAACAGCACGCTGTGAAGAAAGTTCCCAGTTGGAACGAAACAATTCATCGTCGGTTGCTACATTATCCGTGTGACCTGAAATAGTTATCTCACCAGGTACATCTTTAAGTAATTCAGCAACCTTGCGAATAACTGGCCAAAATTGAGGCTGCAAGAAAGCAGAACCTGCAGGAAACGACGCTTTTTCCCTAATTCGAATAATGACCTGCTGCCCTAATGCTTCAATTTCAATCGCCCCATCTTGAATCTGGGCTTTCATTTGTTCGGCAAGAGATTTAGCTAATGCGTTGGATTCTTCTTGAGTATCTTGCAGCGTTTCCTTGGAGGTGTCTCGGCTGGGCTGCTGATTATCTTTTTGATTCTGACCACCAGTTTTATCCTCTTCGCCAGGCAAGAAATCTAGCTCCGTTTTAGTCATGTCTGACGTCTGTTGCATAATAGTGTCGATAGGAGTCGGTTCAGGACGGCCGGGGCTGAACTCTTGTGCAATCACTGACGTTCCTTTAGGAATATCTTGGACTTCTAGTGTATTTTGTATTCCAAAGGCTTTTTCCATAGAACCAGCTATCTGCTTAAACTTTTGCACGTCCATCTCAGCAAACGACAATAGTAATACGAAGAAGCACATCAATAGAGACATAAGGTCCGCAAAAGTGCCCATGTAGCCGGGCAGACCAGGTGGTGGACACTTACAATCAGACATAATCGCCTCTTATTCTGCGCCAGTATTGCGTTTGGATTGATTCAGATAATTCTGCAACATCGACTGTACAACCCTAGGGTTCTGGCCGTCTTGAATACCCATGATAGCATCGAGAATTAACGCCCGACTGAGCTTCTCTTCACCGCTACGTAGCTCTAGTTTGTCAGCGATAGGGATAGCAAGCATATTCGCTTCAATAGCGCCATAAAGCGTTGTTAACAATGCCACCGCCATTGCTGGGCCGATTGATTTGGGGTCACTCATATTCGCCAGCATCGCCACCAATCCGACTAAGGTACCGATCATCCCCATCGCAGGCCCCAAGTCACCTAGTGAGCGGAATACTTTTATCGCAATAACATGTCGCTCACTAGTCAGATCCATGTCTTTTTCCATGACAGCACGTACTACATCAGCATCATGGCCGTCAACCAACATATCGATCCCTTTCTTCATAAAGGCATTAGGTATCTCTGCAGCCTCAAGTGCCAAGAACCCCCCTTTGCGAGCGGCATCGGCTAGCTCAACGGCCTTAGCAATCAAATCTTCTAACTTATCACCCTTGTACATGAAGGCTTTACCAGCGACTTTGAATGCCATCAAAAACTGCCCAAGATTGAACTTCATCATGGCGATAAAGATAGAACCAAGAACGGTGATATAGATGGAAGGCATGTCTACATACATGTTCATGGGGCCACCCAATAGCATGCCGTACACTACAACCCCAAATCCGAGAATTATGCCGATTAGACTTGCTAGATCCACGTCCCTTACTCCTGTCACCAGCTTGGCGTTATTTATTATATTAAATAGTCTGTAATCACATCACTAGCGGTAAGTTTGAATCTACCGACGAGCCCTGCTTCTTATCGGCCGTTTTTCTAGGAGTTTGAGTGAACAGTGATTTTTCCGCCTCCCCCAAGGGAGCAGCCAATGTTAATATAGGCTGCTTTTTTCCATTTCTAAGGGTGAACATGGCCACTAAAAAAAACCATCGGCTTAGTTTTGATGCCATTCTGGACGAATTAGAGACGATTGTTCACCGCCTTGAGAACGGCTCTGTATCGCTAGAAGATGCCCTTCAGAGTTTTGAACAGGGAGTTCATTTGGTTCGCGCTGGCCAGCACAAACTGGAGCAGGCTGAACAGAAAATCCAAATTCTCCTGACACAATCAGGTGACGTCGAACAGCTGTCGTCTTTCTATCCAACACAAGGAGAGGAGTGAATGACACTGGACGATTTTGCCAACCAGCATCGTCAGCGCATTGATGACTGTCTGCTCACACAACTCGATACCTTACCCACAATGGCACCACGTTTACTGGACGCCATGAAGTACGGTTTGCTCCTAGGCGGTAAGCGTGTTCGTCCTTTTTTAGTTTATGCCGTAGGAGAAATGCTGGGAGTAAACAGCGACCTGCTCGATGGACCTGCCGCTGCGGTAGAGTGCATCCATGCGTATTCCCTGATACATGACGATTTACCTGCCATGGATAACGACGATTTACGCCGCGGCCAACCCACTGTTCACAAAGCATTTGATGAGGGAATTGCCATTTTAGCTGGCGATGCCTTACAGACCTTGGCGTTTACTATCCTAGCCGACCATCCCATGCCAACAGAGCTAATGGCCAACCGAGTCAGGATGCTAAGCTCACTGGCGCGAGCATCTGGCTACCTCGGAATGTGTGGTGGTCAGGCATTAGATCTGCAAGCTGAAGGCTGTCGAATCAACCTCGCTGAACTAGAAAAAGTGCATCGCCACAAGACGGGTGCACTGATTGAGTGTGCTGTTACCCTAGGCGCCCTCTGTAAACCGGATGTCGATGAGGCCACGCTTAGCGCACTACACGCCTATGCAGCCGCAATCGGTCTCGCTTTTCAGGTGCAAGATGACATTCTAGATGTCACGGCTGATACCACCATACTCGGTAAGCCCCAAGGATCGGATCTCGCGCAACAAAAGAGTACGTATCCAGCCTTAATGGGGCTGTTGGAAGCCCAGAAACTCACACTTCAGCTTCATGCTAAAGCCTTAACAGCACTGCAAGCTTTACCTTACAATACCGATATTCTTGAAGCGTTTGCCGATTACATCATCGAGCGAACCTACTAAACGCTGGATAACAGTAACTATATGAGCGTTGATATTAGCAATTTTCCCAATCTAGCCCTCGCAGACACGCCGGTTGAGTTACGCTCCCTCCCCTTCGAGCGCCTGCCGTCTTTATGCAACGAGTTGCGCGAGTATCTGCTGCGCTCGGTGAGCCGATCCAGTGGTCACTTTGCCTCTGGGCTTGGCACCGTCGAGCTAACCGTGGCACTTCATTATGTCTACAACACGCCATTTGATCGCTTGATCTGGGATGTTGGTCATCAGGCCTATCCTCACAAAATTTTGACTGGGCGCCGTGACCAAATTCATACCATTCGCCAAAAAGAGGGGCTGCATCCCTTCCCTTGGCGTGGCGAGAGTGAATACGACGTGCTCAGCGTTGGCCACTCCAGCACGTCCATCGGTGCTGCGTTAGGTATGGCGGTCGCGGCTGAGAGCGAAGGTCGGGGCCGCAAAGTCGTTGCGGTCATTGGCGATGGGGCAATTACTGCTGGGATGGCATTTGAAGCACTCAATCATGCAGGGGATGTGCACAAGGATATGCTGGTAGTGCTCAATGACAACGAGATGTCCATCTCTGAAAATGTCGGGGCACTCAACAATCACTTAGCCAGGATGATGTCTGGCAAACTTTACACCACCATACGCGAAGGCGGCAAAAAGGTGCTTGCCGGACTACCGCCAGTCAAAGAGCTTGCTAAACGGGCGGAAGAACATCTTAAGGGGATGGTCGTCCCTGGCACCCTGTTCGAAGAGTTCGGCTTTAACTATATAGGCCCAATTGACGGCCACGATATTCATGCACTAGTTGAAACGCTACGCAACATGCGTAACCTAAAAGGCCCCCAACTACTGCACGTCAAGACCAAGAAAGGCAAAGGGTATGAGCCTGCAGAAAGAGATCCAATCGGTTATCATGCAGTCCCTAAGTTCAATCCTGACGATACTGCACTGCCCAAGAAAAGTGGTGTTAAACCGACATTTTCTGCCATTTTTGGGCAATGGTTATGTGATATTGCCGCGCAAGATGAAAGAGTCATTGGCATTACTCCCGCCATGCGTGAAGGGTCTGGATTAGTCAAGTTCAGCCAACAGTATCCGGATCGCTATTTTGATGTCGCCATTGCCGAGCAACATGCCGTCACCTTTGCGGCTGGCCTTGCCATCGCCGATAAAAAACCGGTTGTCGCTATCTACTCAAGCTTCTTGCAACGCGCTTACGATCAAGTGATCCATGATGTGGCGTTACAAAATTTACCCGTGTTGTTTGCTATCGATCGGGCGGGATTGGTTGGTGCAGATGGCCCTACACACCAAGGGGCATTCGACATTAGCTTCCTGCGCACCATACCCAATATGGTGGTGATGACGCCATCCGATGAAAATGAATGCCGTCAAATGCTCTATACCGGTTACCTACACCAAGGGCCTGCCGCAGTTCGTTATCCACGTGGTAATAGCCAGAGCGATGCACCCATTTCCTCAGAAATGCAGGCTATTACGCTCGGAAAAGGTCGCCTCATACGAGAAGGTCAAGGCACAGCAATCTTAGCCTTTGGCACCCTACTCCAATCAGCTAAATTAGCGGCGGATGCTCTCGATGCCACATTAGTAGACATGCGCTTCGTCAAACCGCTTGATGAGGCACTGGTACTCTCGTTAGCAGCAACACACCATCAGTTTGTGACGATTGAAGACAACGCCATCATGGGTGGTGCAGGATCGGCCGTTAACGAGCTGCTGATGCGTCAAAAACGGCGTAATCCCGTCCTTAACTTAGGTTTACCTGATCGCTTCATCGAGCAGGGCACCCAAGAAGAGATCTACGCAATGCTGGGGCTGGATAGTCAGGGCATTCAGGCCAGTATTGAGGCGTGGTCACGCGTCTAACGCCACAAGGTTCATACCTGCAACAGGTTGTTATGGTATTGGCCTGAAAAAATCCCCGAGCAGTAGCTCGGGGATTTTTTATTTCGTGGCTCCTAGCGGACAGGCTTGTGTCCCATAGGCAGGCCCTGCCTATCAGGCATACACTGGGAAGCGGCGGCAGATGTCCAGCACCTGCTCGCGTACGGTGGCCAGCACGGCATCGTTGTCGTGGTTGTCCAGTACATCGCAGATCCAGTTGGTCAGCTGGATGGACTCGGCTTCCTTGAAACCACGGCGGGTGATGGCCGGGGTACCGATCCGCACACCTGAGGTGACGAACGGGGAGCGCGGGTCGTTAGGCACGGAGTTCTTGTTGACGGTGATGTTGGCTTTGCCCAGTGCAGCGTCAGCCTCCTTACCAGTCAGCTCGCGGCCAATCAGGTCAACCAGCATCAGATGGTTGTCGGTACCGCCGGAGACGATCTTGTAACCGCGCTCGATAAAGGTCGCAGCCATCGCCTTGGCGTTTTTCACTACCTGAGCCTGATAGGTCTTGAACTCCGGCTCCAGCGCCTCTTTAAAGGCAACGGCTTTACCGGCGATGACGTGCATCAGCGGGCCACCCTGACCACCCGGGAAGACGGCGGAGTTGAGCTTCTTGTAGAGCTCTTCGTCGTCAGCGGCGGAGAGGATCAGACCACCACGGGGACCGGCCAGGGTCTTGTGAGTGGTAGAGGTCACTACGTGAGCGTGGGGAACCGGGTTCGGGTAGACGCCTGCGGCAATCAGACCAGCCACGTGGGCCATGTCGACGAACAAGTAAGCACCCACCTTATCGGCGATTTCGCGCATGCGGGCCCAGTCAACGATGCCGGAGTAGGCGGAGAAGCCACCTATCATCATCTTCGGCTTGTGTTCAACAGCCAGACGCTCCATCTCGTCGTAGTCAATTTTGCCAGACTCATCGATACCGTAAGGAATGATGTTGTAGAGCTTGCCGGAGAAGTTAACCGGAGAGCCGTGAGTCAAGTGACCACCGTGGGCCAGATTCATGCCCAGTACGGTGTCGCCCGGCTGCAGCAGAGCCATGTAAACGGCGCTGTTGGCTTGGGAGCCGGAGTGCGGCTGCACGTTAGCGTAAGTAGCACCGAACAGCTCTTTGGCGCGCTCGATGGCCAGGGTTTCGACCACATCCACATACTCGCAACCACCGTAGTAACGCTTGGCGGGGTAACCTTCGGCGTACTTGTTGGTCAACTGGGAGCCTTGTGCTTCCATGACACGGGGGCTGGTGTAGTTCTCAGACGCAATCAGTTCAATATGCTCTTCCTGACGACGGGTTTCGTCGGTGATGGCCTGCCACAGCTGGGGGTCATAGCCTGCGATGGTCATATCACGTTTCAACATCCGTTTCTCTCCTGAAAATCGTTTGCGCGTTAGATAAAGTGGTCGCTGGCATTGTAACGTGAGCGGGATCAAAGGGACAGTCAAAGCACCTAAAAAAATGTTTAATATATGTTGTAAAAAGCAAGTTTTCAGGATGAATGCACCTCGTCACAAGGCCAGATATGTGCACTAAATACCGTCATCACCACAGGGCTAACCGCTCCTCATCCCTATCACGCTCTGGGTAAAAACCCATAAAACCAGCGATCCGCGCCCCAATAAATCGTTCATCGCTACCGCTGATGTTGGCTTTATTCATGCCCCAGAGTGACGCGCAACGCTCACGATGGCTTAGCTAAGTGAACGAGCTGCTCTGCTAGCCGATGCCCGTGGAGATATGAGGCAATCAGTTCGCTATCCGCATAACCTGCTTCAATCTGTTGATACCAATGCGCCAGCATAGCGGCAAACCCGCGCTGAACCAGTACCGGCTGCCAGTCGTTAGGCGTCAATAAGTGAGTTGTATTGTCCCGAGCTATCACGCCACGAGTACAGTTTTCGAGGTGGATAGAGAGGTTATCCCCATAACAGTCAATCCGCTCTTCAGTAATGCCCGCAGTCCGATTCATACTGCCACTGATAGCGCAATCACCATGCTGCCAACTTACGCGTACCCCAGCCAATAGCTTGCGATTTTGCAGATGTGGCCGTAACACCGCCTGCACCTCCCCATCAGGAGGGCCGCCATAAAAACAGAGACTATCAAGGACGTGGATAAAGTCATCGAACAGAAAATCCCGTGCTGGCCCAGGCAAAGCAAAACGGTGCTTTTGCCAGTGCAGCTCCGTTATCGGTTGGGCGCACGCACCACTCATCGCCGGTAAATAACGGCGATTAAAGCCGACAAACAGCGGGCAATTTTTCATGATGGCTAGATTCGCGAGATCTTCGACATCGGCAACATTGTCACACAATGGTTTATCGACAAAGGTCGGGATACCGGCGTGCAGGCACTGCCGAGCAATCTCACCATGGGCAGCCGTAGCGGTATGGATCATCACGGCATCTGGGCGGCTTGCCAGCAGTGCCGCTAATTCCGTAAAACACTCGGCAATCCGGTACTGGCGGGCGAGCGTGGCCAATTTAGCTGGCGTACGGGTGCAGAGCAGCGGGGTAACCCGCTCATCACTGGTTAACAACGGTAAATATGCTTTTTGGGCGATATCTCCTAGGCCAATCATGGCAATACGCATCTGAGCTCCTTGTTCGTTGGGCTACGCCGTATCTTATCTGTAAATCCAACATAATAACGACCTAATGCGCCACCGGATAAACCCCTTTGCTGTGCTCGGCGCTGTTGGGTTAGTGCCCATTGATGGCCACTAGCCACCGAAGGAGGGAGAGTCGTATCACGTCGAGCGGGATCTTGCGCGCGATGAGTGTAGCCAGCGCATATAAAACAAGAGGGAGGCTAATGCCTCCCTCTTTGCTGTGATGTGTTAGGCAACCGGGTTAGTTGCTTTTCATCCACAGATCCATGTCAGTTTTCAAGTTGTCAGACTTAGTACCGAAAATGGCTTGTACCCCAGACCCAGCAACCACCACACCGGCGGCGCCCAGCTTCTTAAGCTCAGCTTGATCGACCTTAGCAATATCGTTAACGCCAACCCGCAAACGAGTAATGCAGGCATCCAGAGAAGCGATGTTCTCTTTACCACCAAACGCAGCAACCAATGCGGCAGACATCTCATCTTTACCTTGGCCAACGCGCTCTTCGGCTGAATCATCTTCACGGCCTGGCGTTTTCAGATTCATGGCACGGATCACGAAGCTAAATACCATGTAGTAAATCGCGGCGTAGACTAGCCCTAATCCGACCAGCAGCAACATGTTATCGGCACGTGGCGATTGCACTACAAAATCGATAAAGCCGTTGGAGAAGGTGTGGCCGTGGACGATACCCAACGAGTTAGTCAGCACATAGGCCAGACCAGCCAGTACCGCGTGGATTGCGTACAAAATCGGTGCGATGAACAGGAAGGAGAACTCAATCGGCTCAGTGATACCGGTTAGGAAAGAGGTCAACGCCGCAGAGGCCATGATACCCAAGATCTTGGCACGGTTTTCTGGCTTAGCCGCATGAGCAATAGCGAATGCGGCAGCAGGCAGACCGAACATCTTAAACAGGTAACCACCCGCCAGCTGACCGAAGCCATTGCCAGCAGCGCGTGATGCTTCATCGGCAGTCAGGAAACAGGTCATGATCCCGTGTACCGTTTCACCGGTGCCATTAACGCACGTCCCCGCCTGATAGAAGAACGGTACGTTCCAGATATGATGCAGACCGAACGGGATCAGGGAACGTTCAACCACACCGTAGATACCAAAGGCCAGCACCGGATTTTGGTTAGCAGCCCAGTCAGAGAAGGTACCGATAGCACCACCTACTGGCGGCCAAATCACCGACAGGATCACCCCTAAACCGATGGAGAGGAAACCGGTAATGATAGGAACTGCACGCTTGCCCGCGAAGAAGCCTAGGTATTCTGGCAACTGGATCTTGTAGAAGCGGTTAAAGGCCCACGCCGCAACACCGCCGGCCAAGATACCCCCCAGCACGCCGGTCTCGATGGTTTCAACCCCCATCACAGGCGCCATGACCTTCAGCGTCGCCACCATGATGCCGTAGCCAACAATGGCAGACAGACCAGATACGCCATCGTTATTGGTAAAACCGAGCGCAACCCCGACCGCAAACAACAATGCCATTTGCCCAAAGACAGAGCCACCCGCTTGCTCCATCAAATGCGAAACGATTTCTGGTAAAAAGCTGAAATTAGCAGCACCGACGCCAAGCAGAATACCCGCCACTGGCAAGACAGAAACTGGCAACATCAGCGATTTACCAACCTTTTGCAGATTAGAAAACGCGTTATTAAACATATCGCAACACTCCCAAATTTATGGTTACCCGAATCGTCTCCCATCATGAATATACGAATATTCAATTCAGGAAATAATGACATTCAACACAATTAAATATAACCCAGTGCAGTAAAAAATGCTGCTAACACCACTGCCTAATGATTATTTTTCAGGGAGCGATCACAACTTGATGATGCCACCATGCAAATAGGAAACGACTATTTAGATTTATGCACGATAATTATATCTAAATATCACCACAAGCAGTGTTTCGCTTTGTATTTTTCCACCCCCAAAGGTTGCGCCATGAAATTAAATGTAACCTAACGTAACTGGTTATATTATCGTCGGATATTCATGCTCGTACTAATGGTAGTAAAAAGACCTCCATATTATGTAGGAGGTCTTCAAAAAATAAGAACAATGATAAACGCTAAGCGGTTATTTCTGAGAACGCTTCACGGCATCAATAAACACTGCTTTTGCATTGCGCGAGCCTGCTCGTTCTGCCTCCCCCACCAACTGCATCGCCTTATCGATGTCACCGGCACTCACTGATTTCTTAATCTGCTCATGATAAAAGGCCTCACTATCACTTAACATAGCAGGAGGCATCTGTGTCACCACCGGTTTGGTTACCGCGACGGCGGCCGGCACAACCAGCTTGTTTGGCGCAGGATCGACGACCGGGGCATTCGCCGTTATGGCATCCTGATAAACCGGCTTGTAAAAGTTGTCGCCTATTACTGTGGCGCTCGTATCTTCAACCTCAACGTTGACAACCCCCCACGCGGAATGCGGAATAAGAGGATCTTTCGCCCCATAATCTTGCACACTCATCGCCTTGGCCATCATCTTAGAAGGGCTCATTATTTGAGTCTCGTCAGCCAACGTCGCCTGAGTGGTATAGATCACCATATAGGTTTCATTATTCGGATTACCCACATAAGAGCGATCGACCGTAAACACGCCTTCCACTCTGTCCCCATCTAACAGCCGCGCTGGCTGATAGCTAATAATATCCGCGCCAATGGTTCGCGTAACGTTGAATTGCGCGTCGAGTAATAATACCGATGGATTAAATACGGTCTGGTCGATCAGGCCAGCCACGGTAATTTTCAGATCGCCCGAGTGAGTGGGTAATTTAAATGCGGCGTAATAACTGTTTCCTTCTGGAAACGCAAATACGGGTGAATTGCCATCAATGGCGACTAACTGTGCCTTGCCAGCCGCCAACGGCTGATACTGTAATTTACTGATATGACTGCAACACACTGAGGCGTTATTCAGTTGTTGAGTCGCTTGTTCACGACTATTCAAAATTTGTTTGAATGCTTGAGTGGGTGCCACTGCGGTTTCAAGAGACGCACACGCTGTTATTAAAGTGGAACAAAAAACCGCCAAGGCTATTTTGGTATATTTCATTGGGATGTCCTACACGCCATCTTGAAAAAAAGAGCCCCCGACATGCGGGGGCGATTGATATTCGATGCAGGTGAGATTACCACCAAGCTTCAGCTTGGACACCAACGTTCCAAGCGTCATCTTCTTTCACACCATTGCTGTTTTCGCGGAAATTACCATCTTCTTGCATATAAGAAGCGAATACACGAATTTCCGGACGAGCCCAGAAGCCGGGGCCTGCAGACCAAGCCTGAGCCAAGGTGTATTTAGCTCCGTTAGAGTTGGTCTTTACACCACCCGCGTCTTTATTGTCGTTAAAGTAGCCGATCTCTGCGATCGTCTTCATCACATCGTTCCACTTATACATTGGACGAACAACGGCAGAGAAGGTATCCATGTCGGTAGTGTCTTTGTCCAGACCATTGGCTTGAGCGTAAAGAATTTGATGACCAAACTCGACCTTATCGCCGACCGGTAACACACCCCAGTTAATCAAACGGAAACCATCTCCGCTTGATGCTGCTTGACTCAGACCATTACCTGAACCGGCACCATAATCAACGCCTTGCTTAGCAAGACCATCAAGGAAATATTGAGCTACGGTCTTATTGAAGCCACCCAGCATGGACTGAGTCAGCTCAGCTGTGAACATGTGACCGTCTTTGTAGTCAGGATTCTGGCGCTCTTGCTCATCAGTCAAGTTTGCCATTGCATAGTCATAACCCACTTCAAGAGATGCATCGGTCCAAAGTGGAATACCAGCGTAACGGATATCGAAAGTGTTGGTATTTACACGATCATCAATTTTGATCTTGTTACCTTTGTCATCCAGCACGAAATTACCATTTGCATCAAGGCGATATTGAGTGTTGGCCTCGGTGTCGCCTTTATAGATAGCATCCCATGGATCGTTACGAACTACGGCAACAGACAGCTTACCAGGACCTACTTCGATATTTTCTACCCCTGCACCTGCACCAGAAACATCCCAGTAGTAGGTATCGGAGATATGAATGTCATGACGCTGGTAGTAACGTTTTCCCGCCCAAAAGGTTTCATTACCACCAAACAGGTTTTTGGCCTGTACGTTGAACTGGCGCAGAGCGAATTCGGCACTGTTGTCGCCCGTACCTTCCCAATCACGGCCCTGCTGATTAGCGACCATTGCAAACATCGAATCGACGTAAAAAGTCTGGTTGTTCTTGTTGTAGAGCTCTTGGCCTAACTGAACTTCAGAATAAGTTTCAGCTTCATTACCAAGACGACCTACACGGAACTTGTTCATAGTCTGCATATCACCGTTATCGGAAACCCCGACACCGGAACGGAAGTAACCGTGGAAATCCACGGCAAAGACAGCTTGAGAAGCCAGGGCGGCAGTAACAGCTGCAGCAATCGGGAGCCACTTCATTTTCATTGTCATATTCCTTATTTTCCCGTTGTGAGGAGTGCAATCTTGAGTTTAAAGCTGGGCAGGTCGCTGGCTAATTAAGCTTGTGACGACCGCGTTTGATTATAAGGAGCCCTCCGATATACAGATATGAGCCAATTCACAAAACAGCGATAAATCTCACACCCAACAACAAAAAAGGTGCAAGAAATTAAAAAAAGATAAAAAAGTGATATTAATGAATAAAATAAAAATTAAATAAGCAATTGTAGAAAGATGAAACCGCTATCAGACATTAATTTGCATCGAGATTTAAGTTTTTAGCTCATCAATAGCAACGCCATAGATAGCGACTATCGGCAGACCGATCAGCACGCCATCGAGTGTTAGCAGCCTCTTCGACACGCACCATCCGCGCCGCGTAATCCCACAGCGGTAGTGATCATCTCGTTAACGTAGCAGGCCCTAACAGGCACAACCCTCGCTGCCCATGGGGCTGGATTCGTTAGGCAGATGACCGCGCACTATTGGCCTGCTCTCGTGAGGCCATTGTTCCGGCTCAGATTTGTATGTTGCTACCCCACCCGCCCTCTTTACCGTTACCAAGCACTGCTTTAGGCTAACGCTAACCTTCAATGCACGCCTCCAACACGGAAACGAGCTTTATGTTACATCGCTTGTTTGTTCGCTTTATCGCCCTGTTAGTCATTCTGCCCCTATCACTTCACGCAGAGAATGTGATCACTCAGACTGAAGAGCTCTTACAAAGCGTTCCCAAGAGTGACACCCCTGAAAATCAAAAATTACGGGAAACTTATCAGCAAGCGTTACAGCTGGCTAAAGAGGCGGAACGCTACCGTGAACAGAGCAAGGTCTATCAACAGGTCATGATCGATTACCCCAAGGAGTCGACCACCCTTAAAGATCGGCTGCATGACTATCAACCCAGAACCAGACCAGCGCTCACTAGCCTTCAAGAAGAGGCATTACGCCAAGCAATTGGCTTGAGTAATAACCGCCTACTTAATCTGCGTAAAGAACGGCAAGGGGTGATGGACAACCTTAGCCAGATAAAAAATACCGGCCAAGAGTACCATCAGCGAATCGATGATCTGCGCAAGCAACTACAAGCCACCCGGGCTCAACTTGAGCGGCCAAGCATTGTTAGTGAAGCGGATCGCTTGCTAGAGGCACAGCTACTGCTGACCCGCATGAAGGAACGTAGCCTGTCGGACCGCATCCAGATGTTAGAGCTGGAACAGCTCTCGGCTCAGCAGCGTAAAGACCTTGGCAAACTCAAGTTACAAGACCTCAATTTAGCCATCACGGATGAGGATGAGTGGCAGTCGAACCTGATGATTTACCAAAACCAGCTGCGCCGAGAAAAAACGGATAGGGCATTAGCCGAGAGCGAGCGCTTGCGTAAGCAGCTAACGTCCGACGTCCCAGTCTTGCAGGAGCTGCAACAGAACAACCAAGCGTTATCGATCGAACTGGGGGCACTAGAGGCAGATATCGAACGCGTACAGGATGACCAATGGGAGGTGGATCAAAGCCTGTCTCACCTCAATTTGTTAGACGATTCAGTCCGCGAACAACTGGAGTGGCTGCAAATCAGCAATGCGTTTGGTGAAAATTTGCGTAACAAGCTGGCCGACTTACCCGCCTATTTTCCACTGGATAAACTCGAGTCCGCCATCGTCCAAGCAAGAATGGTGAAATATCAGTACGACGTGGAGCTGGAGTGGTTAAAAAACCCCGAACAGGCGCAGCAGGATCTGTTGGATGAGGACACCATTCTCGACCGCCCACAGCAGATGGTGCTTGATAACCTGTTGAAAGCACGCCGCCAGCTGCTCACCAGATTCAATGAAGCCTCAGACACACTGATCCAAGAGCAGACCAGACTTAAGCTGCAGTACAGTCGCCGAAACAGCAAGATCGATGAGATCCGCGATCTGAGTGCACGCCACTTATTTTGGATGCCCGACGTAAGGCCCCTCACCCCCGCAGTATTACTCGGGGTTCCCGCCGCCTTGAATTTAGCTTTTAGTTTGGATAACTGGCGGGAACTGCCACAGGCGCTCGCCGATAATAACCCCCTAACGCTGACAATCGCGGGGCTGGGACTGCTAGTGCTGAGTTGGTGCTGGTTCAAACTTGCCCGCCATCTGGTGCAATACAGCCAAGATATTGCCCCGCTAATTGGTAAGGTCACCCAAGACAAATTTAGTTTGACCAGTCGCTTACTACTGCGTGCCTTACTGGCGTCTCTTCCTCTGCCTGCCATGGTGATCATGCTTCATAGCCTGTTTGATGGGGCGTGGCAATATCCCTTTGCACGAGCAGTGGCACAGGGGTTTGGGGAGATATTGTTCTTGCTGCTAGCACTGCTGGTAGCACGCCATTTGACGCTAGATAAAGGGATACTGATCCTTCATTTTCGCTGGCAAAAAGAGCGGGTAGAGCGGGTTTGGGGGCAGTTTCGCACCCTGTTAATGGTCCTTATCCCGAGTTTTTTTGTACAAGGCATGGCTAACAGCTATCAGGAACATGCGTTTTACGACTCGATCGGCAGAATGGCATTCATCATCGGCGCCCTATGGGTATTGCTGTTTTTTGTTCGCCTTAACCGAGAGCGAATGCCCTTAACCTGGGGGCAAGCCAATATGAACAAACCCCACCTGCTGCACCATTTCGTTTGGAATGGCCTGATGCTCGCCCCGTTGTTGGCGGTGATGGGAACACTGTTTGGCTATTTTTATACATCTCGCACCCTGTTACGTCAGCTGGAGTTGAGCTTGCTGATGGGCTTGGGTTGCCTGCTTATTTACTATCTTGCCCATCGCTGGATGCTGATCCAGCGTCGTCGACTGGCATTTGAACGGGCTAAAAACCGGCGGGCTGAAACCCTCGCTCTGCGGGGCAGAGAAGATGACGCTAGCGCCGACATCGCCGATGTGGTGATAGAGGATACTGAGCTGGATCTCGATACCATCAGTGCCCAGTCACTGGGGTTGATCCGTACCTTGCTCATGTTGGGGTTTACCATGCTGGTGGTGGTGCAATGGTCTGAGCTCAACTCCGCGTTCAGCTTTCTCAGCAACATCAATATCTGGCAAGTAAGCAGTAAAATCGGCGGGATTGAGCACCTTTCAGCCATCACCTTGCAAGATTTAATGCTAACGGTCTTTATCTTTATCTTGAGTGTGGTGACGGCACGTAACCTACCGGGCTTAATGGAGCTCACCTTACTTCAGCACTTAAGCCTTTCACCTGGCACCGGCTTTGCCCTGACCACCATCAGCAAATATATGGTGATTCTGATCGGCACCTTGACTGGCTTTTCGATGCTCGGCATTGATTGGTCAAAAACCCAGTGGCTAGTTGCTGCGCTCTCGGTGGGGCTAGGTTTTGGTCTGCAGGAGATTTTTGCCAACTTTGTGTCAGGTCTGATTATTTTGTTCGAAAAACCGATCCGGCTGGGCGATACCGTCACCATTCGTGAGCTGACGGGCACGGTGACCAAAATCAAGACCCGAGCAACAACCATCGTGGATTGGGACAGAAAAGAGATCATCGTCCCCAATAAGGCGTTTATCACCGAACAGTTTATTAACTGGTCACTGTCAGACGCCATTACCCGGGTCAGGCTGAAAATTCGCATTGGGTTAACCGAGCAGCCAGCGGAGATCCAGCAAATCTTAGAGGACTCAGTAAAAGCCTCATCTTTGGTGTTGGAGAACCCGATCCCCGAAGTATTCTTGATTGAATTTACTGACTCGGCCTTGATTTACGAGATCCGTCTCTATGTCAACAACATGGATCATCGCATGCCGATTACCCATGAAGTTCACTCCTTGGTACTCGAAAAGCTCAGGCTCAAGGGCCTGACATTACCGCACCAACAGATAGACATTCGAATGAGCCGCAGCTAAGGACCTGCCTATTGGCCAACCAGAAGGAGTTTGCAATGAAAATCATCGCCCATCGTGGTGCCAGCGGCTTGGCCCCAGAAAATACCCTCAAGGCGATGACCATCGCCTTGTCGCTAGGGGTGGAGGCTATCGAGATCGACGTGCAGGAAGCTGATGGTGAACTCTGGGTGTTTCACGACCGACGGCTTGAGCGCTGTAGTGATGGCGAGGGGGTGCTAAGCGAGCACTCGCAAAGCTATCTCGCCAGTTTGAATGCAGGAGAGGGGGAGGCTATTCCTACCCTGTGGCAGGTCATGGCGCTTATTACCGGGCGCTGTGAACTGCATATCGAACTTAAAGGGGTCAATACTGCCAAGGCTGTTGCGGCCTTGACTCAGCGAGCTGAGGCAGAACTTGGCTTTACCCCCGAGCAGTGGGTCGTTTCCTCGTTTCATCATCCTGAATTAGCTCGCTTCGCCAAAGCTAGGCCCGAGATTCGTCTTGGCGCCCTCACTGCGAGTCTGCCGCTTACGTTGGCGCAGTTTGCAGAAGAGTTAGGGGCTTGGTCTATCAATTGTGATGTGGACTTTATCGACCAAGCCCTGATTGATGATGCTCATGCTAGAGGATTACAGGTCCTGGTCTATACCGTTGATCATCCCCTCGATCAGCAGCGATTAGCCCAGCAAGGGGTAGATGGTATCTTCACCAACCGCCCCGATCGCTTACTGGCACAAGCGCACTCTTAACGCCGATCCGGCTCAATACAATCCTGCCGATCGAGTTATGTGCGACGCCTCAAAGAGGTCACTCACCACCAGCGTGGCGGCACCGGCATTACAGCAATCCCAGTGCGTAGCGCAGCGCCATCTCTTTGAGTGGGCCCGCCTTGTCAGCCAGATTAAGGGCAAGATTGCGGGCCAGCTTGAGGGGGCCTATCTCGTTACTGAACACCCCGTAGAAGAGATCCATCCCCGACTGCATCAGCAGATTGTCAGGGCGCCGGCGCCGCTGGTAACGCTCAGCCAGCGCCAGCTGATGCCAGTCATCGCCTGCCCCTTGTAATAACTCAGCCCAGCAGGCCACATCCTTGAAGCCAAGGTTAACCCCCTGCCCCGCCAGCGGGTTGATGGTGTGGGCGGCATCGCCGAGTAGCACTATCCGACCAGCGTGGTAGTCGTTGGCGTGGCGGCGCACCAGTGGGAAGCTCCCCTTGCCGGTGACGGTAAAACTGCCGAGGCGGCTCGGGAAGTGGCGGCGCACTTCGGCGGCCAGCCCTTCGTTACTCATGGCGGCCAGCGCTTGAATCCGGGTAGGGCTGTCATACCATACCAACGAACCATGCTGGCCGGGCAGTGGCAGGAAGGCGCGCGGACCGCTCGGGGTGAACTGTTGCCAAGTGATATCTTGCTGCGCAAAGTCGGTGTCGATATTGATCAACATGCAGTGCTGGCGGTACTCAAAACGCGATACACCGATACCCGCCAGCTTGCGGGTATGGGATTCGGCACCGTCGCACGCCAGCACCCAGCGGGCCGCCAGCTCGGTGCCATCATCCAACATCAGCACCGCCTCGTCGGCACTCTGGCGCAGGCTCGTCACCGCCGCCGGGGTGTGGGTCTGGATGGTGGGAAAATCTTCCATTCGTTTGAGCAAGGCAAGCTGCACCAGCCGGTTCTCGATGATGTAGCCAAGCTGGGGCAGGCCAAGATCGGCGGCGTTAAAACGGGTGGCAAAACCATCGAGCTCCCAGGTTTCCAAGCGACGATATGGGCAGATCCGCATCTGTCGTAGGTGTTGCCAAGCGCCAGCCAGCTCCAGCAGTGCTACCGAGGCCTGACTGATGGCAGAGACCCGCAGATCCAGCGGCTGCTCTGGCGCGTACGGCGCCGGTAGCTGGGTCTCGATGACCCGTACCGAGAGACCTTGCGCTGCCAGCAGGCAGGCGGTGGCGGCCCCCACCATGCCAGCACCGACGATGGCGATATCACACTGCTCCATGACTTGATTTCCCATAAAGGATTCCTGCAAAAGGGGTGCCCCAGCTAGGGTGGCGGGGCCAAACCGAATGGCGCCATGATAGCGCAAGGGGAGGCGATAAACAGTGAAAGGCGTGGCGAAACGCGCCACCAGTGGGGCGGCTTAGCGTAATAAGAGCGTCGAGTTGTCGGCCTCCACGGCACGGGGGGCAAGCATACGGCTAAGCTGGATATTCGCTAGGCACTCTGGCGATTGCAGAGTAAAATGCTCGGTCATTTGACCTCAGCCGATTTCAACACCAGTCAAGAGTAGCAATGAGCAAGAAACTTCACATCAAGACCTGGGGCTGCCAGATGAACGAGTACGACTCGTCCAAAATGGCCGACCTGCTGGATGCCAGTAATGGCTACACCCTTACCGAAGAGCCAGAAGAGGCAGACGTGCTGCTGCTCAACACCTGCTCCATCCGCGAAAAGGCGCAGGAGAAGGTGTTCCATCAGCTAGGCCGTTGGAAAAAGCTCAAAGCAAACAAACCCGATCTGGTGATCGGCGTGGGGGGCTGTGTGGCCTCTCAGGAAGGCGATGCCATTCGCCAACGCGCTCCCTATGTGGATATCGTGTTTGGCCCACAGACCTTGCACCGCCTGCCGGTGATGATCAAACAGGTTCAGGAAGGGCGTGGTGCCCAGGTGGATGTCAGCTTCCCTGAAATCGAGAAGTTCGACCGCCTGCCCGATCCGCGCGCCGAAGGGGCCACTGCCTTTGTCTCGATCATGGAAGGCTGCTCCAAATACTGCTCTTTCTGCGTGGTGCCCTACACCCGCGGTGAAGAGGTGAGCCGCCCACTCGATGACGTGCTCTACGAAATTGCACAGCTCGCCCAGCAGGGAGTGCGCGAAGTGAACCTGCTCGGCCAGAACGTCAACGCTTGGCGTGGCGCCACATTTGACGGCGGCACCTGCAGCTTCGCCGAACTGCTGCGGTTGGTGGCGGCTATAGACGGGATCGACCGCATTCGCTACACCACTAGTCATCCCATCGAGTTCACCGATGACATCATCGAGGTCTACAAAGACACCCCGGAACTGGTCAGCTTCCTACACCTGCCGGTGCAAAGCGGCTCAGACCGTATCTTGACCATGATGAAGCGCCCGCACACCATCTTGGAGTACAAATCCAAGCTCCGTCGCCTACGCGCCGCCCGTCCCGACATCACCATCAGCTCCGACTTTATCGTTGGCTTCCCGAACGAAACTGATGAAGATTTCGAGGCCACCATGAAGCTTATCGAAGAGGTGGGGTTCGACATGAGTTTCAGCTTCATCTACAGCCCGCGCCCCGGCACACCGGCCGCTGATATGCCCGACGATGTCGACATGGAGGTGAAAAAAGCCCGGCTGGCCCGGCTGCAACACGCCATCAACAATCATGCGTTGCAAATTGGCCGCGCGATGCTCGGATCTACCCAGCGCATTCTGGTAGAAGGGCCTTCCAAGCTCGACCCGATGCAATTGCGTGGCCGCACCGAAAACAACCGCGTGGTTAACTTCGAAGGTCCACACGCGCTGATCGGCGGTTTTGCCGACGTAGCGATCACCGAAGTGATGCCCAACTCCCTGCGCGGCACCTTTATCCGTGGTGAAAGCGAGATGAATCTGCGCGTCGCCACCGCCCCGAGCGACATCTTGGCCCGCCGTCCAGACAACGTACCGGACGAACTTGGCGTAGCCGCCTTCACTCCCCATTAATCTCTCTCCCCATCCGCGAGGCGGGTGGGGAGTGCCGTGATCCGAGGACATTGTGAGCCGACACCTCTCGACCCTGAACCTACATCTGGAACCCGCCGACAACCAGCGCCTTGCCAGCTTATGCGGCCCCTTCGATGACAACCTCAAGCAGCTGGAACGCCGCCTCGGCATCGAAGTGAGCTACCGCGACAACCATTTCCAGCTACTGGGTAAGCAGGCTCAAGTGGACGCAGCTGCCGTTATCCTCAAGCATCTCTATTTGGAAACCCAACCGCTCAAGGGCGGCAAGGTGACCGACATCACCCCCGATATGGTCCATCTGGCTATTCTGGAGTCGCGAGTGCTGGAGCAGGATGACGAACCGGCGCCGAGCATCCCCTATGGCAAGGAGGTGACGGTGAAGACCAAGCGCGGCCTCATCAAGCCACGCAGCCCTAATCAGGCCCAGTACATCGCCAACATCGTGCGTCACGACATCAGTTTCGGTATCGGCCCAGCCGGTACTGGCAAGACCTATCTGGCGGTCGCAGCAGCGGTGGATGCCCTAGAGCGTCAGGAGATCCGCCGTATTCTGCTGACCCGTCCGGCAGTAGAAGCAGGTGAGAAGCTCGGTTTTTTGCCCGGCGATCTCTCCCAGAAAGTCGATCCCTACCTACGCCCACTCTATGACGCCCTGTTCGAGATGCTTGGCTTTGAGCGAGTAGAGAAGCTGATGGAGCGCAACATCATTGAGGTAGCCCCGCTTGCCTATATGCGCGGCCGTACTCTCAACGATGCCTTCATCATTCTCGATGAAGCTCAGAACACCACCACTGAGCAAATGAAGATGTTCCTTACCCGCATCGGCTTTAACTCCAAGGCGGTGGTCACTGGCGACATCACTCAGACTGACCTGCCCCGCCATGTCAAATCTGGCCTACGCCATGCACTTGACGTGCTACAAGGGGTGGAGGGGCTGTCATTTAATTTCTTTGAATCCAAAGACGTGGTGCGTCATCCAGTCGTGGCCCGTATTGTGCAAGCCTATGAGGCATTCGATGCGAAGCAGGCAGCAGAAAAAGCCGTGACCCAGCTCGGGAAGGAGACGGCGCAATGAGCATCATATTGGATTTGCAACTGGCCAGCGCCAGCAGTGATGGCCTGCCGAGCGAGACCCAGTTACAGGACTGGCTCAACGGTACCATCCTCGGCTTCCAGCAGGATGCAGAAGTGACGGTGCGTATCGTCGATGAGGCAGAGAGCCACGAGCTTAACCTCACCTATCGTGGTAAGGACAAACCGACCAATGTGCTCTCCTTTCCGTTCGAGGCACCACCGGGTCTGGATCTGCCGCTGCTCGGCGATTTGGTGATCTGCCGTCAGGTGGTGGAACAAGAAGCAGCGGAGCAAAACAAACCCCTGCTGGCCCACTGGGCCCACATGGTTGTGCATGGCTGTCTCCATCTGCTAGGTTATGACCATATCGAGGATGAGGAGGCCGACGAAATGGAACAGCTTGAGCGTGACATCATGCAGGAGTTAGGTTTTGCCGATCCTTATCACAGCGACGAAGAGTGAGCGCGCACCATTGTGGTTGATCGGCTTGAAACTGGTGGCCACCATCCTCATATAGCTGACGTGAAATTCCCCAATTTTCAATGAGTAACCAAGAGCAAAAATGACCGACGAACACCCTAGTACCGGCTCACCGAAGAAAACCTGGCTCGACAAACTCAGCCAACTCTTTCAAGGTGAGCCAAAAGACCGCAACGATTTGGTCGATGTGATAGCGGATGCTGAAGAGCGTGATCTTATCGATCAGGACACCAAGGACATGATCGAAGGGGTGTTAGAGATCGCCGAGCTGCGGGTCCGTGACATCATGATCCCCCGCTCCCAGATGGTCACCATCGAGAAATCCCAACCGGTGGACGAGATCTTGCCAGTGATCATCGAGTCAGGTCACTCTCGCTTTCCGGTGATCAATGAAGACAAGGATCATGTCGAGGGCATTCTGCTCGCCAAAGACTTACTTCCATTTGGCTTCGGTGGCCACCCTGCCAGTGAACCACTGCAACTCGAGAAGATCCTGCGACCCACGGTGATCGTCCCCGAGAGCAAGCGGGTTGATCGTCTGCTCAAGGAGTTTCGTGAAGAGCGCTACCACATGGCCATCGTGGTGGACGAGTTTGGCGGCGTCTCCGGTCTCGTCACAATCGAAGACATTCTTGAGTTGATCGTCGGCGAGATTGACGACGAGTTCGACGATATTGAAGATGAACCGGACGAAATTCGCCGCCTCAGTAAGCGGGTATTTGCCATCAGCGCACTGACCGAAATTGAGGATTTTAACGAATTTTTCGGCACCCAATTTAGCGATGATGAGGTGGACACGGTCGGCGGTCTAGTGATGCACGCTTTCAGTCATCTACCCAAGAAGGGCGAGGAGATCGAGCTCGATGGCTATCTGTTCAAGGTCATGCACGCCGACAAACGCCGCCTGCAGCAGTTACAGGTGAAGATCCCCGAAGACCATGCGGTAGCACAATCAGAATTGCCATAAGCTGCCAACTTTATTATCAACAACGCCCCATCACTGGGGCGTTGTGCTATCTGCAACTGGCATCGAGGCTCGCCGTTGGCAGCCGTACAAGGTAAGATACCGGCCATTCGACCCTATTGCTGACCAAGACGAGCACCACCGCCCGTGAGATTATCCCCCACTACGTCAAAAATCCTGCTGAGTCTCAGCGCGCTGGCCTCTGGCGCTATCGCCGTGCTCGCTTTCTCTCCCTTTGGCTACTGGCCACTGGTGATCCCTTCCCTGCTGGGTCTCTATGCCCTGCTCGACAAAGCCAGCCCCAAGCAAGCGGCGTGGCGTGGCTTTGGCTACGCCATGGGCCTCTTTTTGCCAGGACTGTGGTGGATCCACATCAGCATGACCGAATTTGGTGGCATTGCCCTACCTGTCGCGTTCGTGCTGCTGGCAGGGCTCTCCGCTTATCTGGCACTCTACCCGACGCTGGCCTGCTGGGTCTTCGCCCGCTTTTTCAGCGGCCGCCACTGGAGCCGCTGGCTACTCGCCTTCCCAGCCCTTTGGCTAGTGGCAGACTGGCTGCGTGGCTGGGTAATGACTGGCTTTCCTTGGCTCTGGTTTGGTTATACCCAGATCGACGGCCCCCTCAAGGGATTCGCCCCGATTCTAGGGGTACAGGGAATAACCCTAGCACTACTGCTTAGCACCTCTGCCATCTGGTTGGTGTGGAAATCCCGCACGCCACTGTGGCTGACAGTGCCCGTCCTATTAGCCGCTGGCGCCCACGGCCTGATGCAGCTCAACTGGGTGACCCGTGGCGAGCCCGTAAAGGTAGCGCTAGTGCAAGGTAATATTGCCCAGTCTCTCAAGTGGGACCCAGAGGCATTGGCACCCACGGTGCGCACCTATCAAGATCTGAGCCGCGAGCATCAGGATGCCGACATTATTGTTTGGCCGGAATCAGCTATCCCTGCCCTCGAAAAAGTCATGGCTCCTTATCTAGAGAACCTCGACAAAGCAATGAAGGTGAATGATACCGGCCTGCTAGCAGGGATCATCCACTATGACGAAGAGCAGCAACGTTTCTACAATACCGTGCTTGGCATGGGCGTGCAGGATGCGGATGGCAGGGAAACTTACGCGTATGGGCATAGCAATCGCTATAACAAGTATCACCTTTTGCCCATCGGTGAGTTCGTGCCGTTTGAAGATCTGCTGCGCCCTATCGCCCCTTTCTTCAATCTGCCGATGTCCTCCTTCAGTCGAGGTGACGAAATCCAGCCCAACCTGATCGCCAAGGGACTCAAGTTCGCGGCTGCTATCTGCTACGAGATCATCTTCCCAGAAGAGGTACGCCGCAACGTCAATGCCAATACGGACTTTCTGCTGACCGTCTCCAACGACGCTTGGTTTGGCACCAGCATCGGCCCTTGGCAACATATGGAGATCGCCAGAATGCGGGCCCTTGAGCTCGCGCGTCCACTGCTGCGAGCAACGAATACAGGTATCACGGTCGTCACCGACATTGATGGCAGCATCATCGGCCAGATCCCGCAGTTTGCAGCAGGCGTGCTACTCAGCGAAGTGCGTCCTGCCCACGGTGAAACGCCCTTCATGCGCGTTGGTAACTGGCCACTGTACGGCATTACTGTTGTGCTACTGGGGCTAGCAATGGCACTGCGCCCTAAAGCTCATCCCTGGGCACGGGAGCGGTAATCACGCCAGATGATGGACAGGCGCATAGGCAGGAAATCCAACTAACATCCGAGGCTAGTTAGCCTCGGATTTTTTATGTCATCGCGAAGCTTACACACCTTGTCGCTGAGTTAAGAGCAGGGGCGCACAGAAGTTAACTACTTATTCCTTCCCTGGATAATGACGTTATCCATGTAGAGCAAAGGTATAGAGATCACGTGCAGTGATGCAGAATGCCTACGACCGAAAAGCGAAAACCCAGCACTAGGCTGGGTTGTCTAAATGATGGTGGAGGGAGAAGGATTCGAACCTTCGAAGGCAGTGCCGTCAGATTTACAGTCTGATCCCTTTGGCCGCTCGGGAACCCCTCCACGGGGTATTACTAACAAATTGTTGCACTTGAATGGTGGAGGGAGAAGGATTCGAACCTTCGAAGGCAGTGCCGTCAGATTTACAGTCTGATCCCTTTGGCCGCTCGGGAACCCCTCCCCAAGTGCGAGCGGCATAGTACCAGATTCGTGAGCTTTGTGAACTCTTTTTCAGGCGATAAGCGGTAAAAAATGACTGACTGTTTATTATTTGACAAGTAAAGCTCAAAATTCAGGCATATCAGAGGGTTATAAATGTACCTCTCGCTAAATAGATAGCCCATCTTAGCCCTCAATTTCTTTCTAAACAGCATCGCTAGACAATACATCAGCATTCAATCTATTTGCTATCCGTGAGCATCTTAACGATAGGGACAAAAAAGACATAAAAAATGAGAAATGGGTAGACTAAATACCCACTTCCCATGCTCTGCATGCAGACGACGTCTTGGTATTAAATAATGCGATGCTCGCTTAGCATCTTGCGGCGGGCGGCTTCTTTGGCCAGTTTTTGCTTACGATTGTCACACGGTTCAGGACAGTCGCACTCTTTTTCAATCCCAACACTGCCTAACCCGCCGCAAGAGCCAGAAATGGTCTTGCGCTGGAAGATGTAGCCAATAGCCATCGCTGCGATGACCAACATAAATACCCCAAAGGTGATGAGAAAAACTTGCATCTATCCCCCTTATTTTTTAACCAGATAAGGCTTGAATCCATCGGAATAAGACTCGTCAAAGCCGTCATCGGTCTTGGTGATAACGAAAATTGCCAAACCCCGCTCTTTAGCATACGCCAAACTTTTTTCAGGTCCCATCACCATAAAGGCAGTCGCAAGCCCATCGGCAGTCATGCAAGAAGGATGAATAACCGTCACCGACACCATGCGATGTTGGATAGGTTTGCCGCTACGCGGGTCGATGGTGTGAGAAAAACGCTGACCATCTAGCTCATAGTAATTCCGATAATCACCAGAAGTGGCAACGCCGTTGACACCGGGGATAATAACCTCTTGCACTGACCCCGCATCGACAGTCGGCTTCTCAATAGCGACACGCCAAGGATGCCCTTTACCGTTTATACCCGCGATCCTCAGCTCGCCACCGATCTCGACTAGATAATTGCGCGAGCCTAACAACTCCAGATACTCCGCTACTTTGTCGACCCCAAACCCCTTGGCGATGGCAGAGAGATCGATGTAGAGATCAGGGATGTCTTTTTGTAGGGTATCTGCATCCACCGAGGTGATCACATGTAGATTGCCAAGGCCTGTCTTTTGGCGAGTCTGAGTGATCAATTCGTCGGAAGGAATTTGGGTCGGCTTCTTATCTGGGCCAAAGCCCCATAGATTGACCAAAGGGCCAACGGTGACATCGAGCGCGCCTTGACTCTCACGACCGATATGAATTGCCTCGGTCACGACCCGTGTAGTATCGCGGGAAACCACCACCGGCTTGCTGTCACGGCTCTGGTTAAAGCGTGATAACTCGGAGTCAGGACGATAAGTAGACATCTGGTCATTCACCCGTTCCAGCAAAACATCCACCTCAGCTTGGAATTTTGCTGGATCTTTAATGACATCGTCCGCAACCTTGATCGAATAATAAGTACCCATAGTGCTACCGGTGATATGGATCTCCGGTTTGGATTGGACCGTTTCTTGACCGCACCCCGTCAAGAAAAAGGCTAGCCCAAGGGCTAGCCAGATCTTTACAACTCTGTGCATGGTTTAACCACCAAAATCATCCAACAGGATATTTTCGTCTTCAACACCTAGATCTTTGAGCATATTGATGACCGCGGAATTCATCATAGGAGGCCCGCACATGTAGAATTCGCAATCCTCCGGCGCCTCGTGGTTCTTGAGATAGTTCTCGTAGAGCACGTTGTGGATGAAGCCAGTGTAGCCATCCCAGTTATCTTCTGGTTGTGGATCAGACAAGGCGACGTTCCAAGTGAAGTTTTTGTTCTCAGCGGCCAACATGTCAAAATCTTCCACATAGAACATTTCACGCTTGGAACGGGCTCCATACCAGAAACTCATCTTGCGCTTGGACTTCAAGCGACGCAGCTGGTCGAAGATATGAGAACGCATCGGAGCCATACCAGCCCCCCCGCCTACAAATACCATCTCGGCATCAGTATCTTTCGCGAAAAACTCACCAAAAGGTCCAGAAATAGTCACCTTGTCACCGGCCTTGAGACTGAAGATGTAGGAGGACATCTGTCCCGGCGGGGCAGTCCAGTTGCTCGGGGGCGGCGTAGCGATACGCACATTCAGCATGATGATGCCGAACTCTTCTGGATAGTTGGCCATGGAGTAAGCACGAATGATCGGCTCATCAACCTTGGATTCTAAATCAAAGATCTTAAAACGATCCCAGTCACCGCGATACTCCTCGGGAATATCGAAGTTCTTGTAGCACAGGTGGTGAGCCGGCGCTTCAATCTGGATATAACCGCCTGCGCGAAACGGCACGCTCTCACCATCAGGGATCTGCAGTTTGAGCTCCTTGATGAAGGTGGCCTTGTTATCGTTGGAGATAACCGTACATTCCCACTTTTTCACCCCGAAGATCTCTTCTGGCAGTTCGATATCCATATCGGATCGCACGGTGACCTGACAGGCCAAGCGCTCGCCGTGACGGGCTTCGCCCTTACTGATGTGATCCAGCTCGGTCGGCAAAATATCGCCGCCACCTGATTTCACCCGCACCTTGCATTGACCGCAAGAGCCGCCGCCGCCACAAGCAGACGAGACGAAAATACCGCTGCCAGCCAGCACACTGAGCAGCTTACCACCAGCGGGGCTAGTCACCGCCTTACCCGGATCACCGTTGATACTGATTGTCACGTCACCGGCGGTCACCAGCTTGGACTTGGCAAACAAAATAACTACCACCAAGGCCAGTAGGATCACGGTAAACATGACCACACCTAAAATAATTTCCATCTATCGTTCCTTTCTGACTTACCGCAAAGCCGATTACAGGGAGATACCGGAGAAGGACATAAAGCCCAGCGCCATTAGACCTGCGGTGATGAAAGTAATACCAAGACCACGCAACCCTTCGGGAACATCGGAGTACTTCATCTTCTCGCGGATCCCTGCCATGGCAACGATGGCCAGCATCCAACCAGAACCAGAGCCAATCCCGTAGACCACAGATTCCACGAAGTTGTAGTCACGCTGCACCATGAAGGAGACGCCACCGAAGATGGCACAGTTCACGGTAATCAGCGGTAGGAAGATGCCCAAGGCGTTGTAGAGAGCGGGGAAGTACTTGTCCAGAGCCATTTCTAGGATCTGCACCAATGCCGCAATCACCCCGATAAAGGTAATGAAGCTTAGGAAACTCAGATCCAAGCCGGGCATCAATGCCCCATCTTTCAGCACATAGTTGTAGATCAGATTGTTCGCTGGCACAGCCACAGTCTGTACCACGATAACGGCAATCCCTAAACCCATGGCGGTCTTGACCTTTTTAGACACGGCCAAAAAGGTACACATCCCCAAAAAGAAAGAGAGGGCTAAGTTTTCGATGAAAATAGAACGAATCAACAGACTCAGATAGTGTTCCATACCTTAATCTTTCGCCTCCACCTGCTTGGGATCCTTCGTGCGCACACCCCAGATGATCAGACCAATAATGAAAAATGCACTCGGTGGTAGCAGCAGTAGACCGTTTGGTACATACCAGCCACCATTGTTCACCAGCGGCAATAACTCAATACCAAACCAAGTTCCAGAGCCTAATATTTCACGCACCGTCGCCACCGTCAGCAATACGGCACCATAACCTAGACCATTACCAATTCCATCCAAGAACGAAGGTAATGGGGCACTCTTCATGGCGTAAGCTTCAGCACGACCCATTACGATACAGTTGGTGATAATCAGGCCAACGAATACCGATAACTGTTTGGATATGTCATAGGCGTAGGCCTTAAGCACTTGGTCAACCACGATGACCAGCGATGCAATAATGGCCATCTGTACGATGATCCGCACGCTGTTCGGGATCTGATTGCGGATCAAGGAGATAAATAGGTTTGAAAAGGCCGTTACCACCATCACCGCGAGAGTCATAACAAACGCTGTTTTCATCTGGCTGGTCACCGCCAGCGCGGAACAGACACCCAGCACTTGCAGTGCAATAGGGTTGTTACCGAGCACTGGCGTCAACAGCAACTTTTTCATTTCGCTTTTATCAGCCATTGTTGATTTCTCCTGCTCGAACTTTGGCAAGGAAGGGGCCAAAACCTTTAGCGCCCATCCAGAAGTCGAAGGTATTTTGTACGCCGTTACCAGTGAGTGTTGCACCAGATAAGCCGTCAATCTCATGCTCTGAGCCTGCTGGGGCATGGCCTTTGATCACGCGCAATGATGGCACGCCATTTTGGTCAAATAATTTCTTGCCAACAAATAGCGCTCGCCAAGCCGGATTCTCAATTTCACCACCTAAACCTGGAGTCTCACCATGGTCGTAGTAGGTGATACCTTTGATAGTCTGGCCATCAGCCGCAACTGCAACGAAGGCATACATAGTGGACCACAGGCCTTGACCATAGATCGGCAGAATGATGCTATCGATCTTGCCTGCACTGTCTTTAGCGAAGAACACTGGAACACGTTTGGAAATTTGACGCAGGCCAGCCTTGTCATCAGCAGGAGTCAAATGCACGCTTTGAGCCGGATCTTTGGCCGCTAACTTGGCATCAAAGTTATCAGCATCGCCGTCAACAAACGCCCCTGTGGCCAAATCAACTAAGCGCGCCTCAATCTTCTCACCATATAGCTTGGCCAAGTCACGCTTAGCGACAGCACTAATATCTACACCCGCAACAGCAAGAATGTTGCTTTGCTTGTCCAGAGCCTTATTTTCCTGCTGAGCAGGACGCAGACCGACAGCGGCCACCGAGACAACAATAGAGCATGCCAAGCAGAGGGCTGTGACCACGCCGATAGTGCCGAGGGTTGAATCTTTGTTAAACGCCACGAGCAATCCTCCGCTTGATATTGGCCTGAGCGACGAAGTGGTCAAACAGGGGGGCAAACAGGTTCGCAAACAGAATGGCTAGCATCATACCTTCCGGAAACGCAGGGTTGACCACACGGATCAGCACCACCATCACACCGATAAGCGCGCCGTACCACCACTTACCCTTGTTGGTAAAGGCAGCGGAGACAGGATCGGTCGCCATAAAGGCCATTCCAAAAGCAAAGCCACCAAGCACCAGATGCCAGTGCCACGGCATGCTGAACATGGGATTGGTATCGGAGCCAATAACGTTAAACATCAATGAGGTAGCAACCATGCCGATCATTACGCCGGCAATGATGCGCCAAGAGGCGATGCGCATGTATACTATCATGGCTGCGCCCAACAGAATCATCAGAGTAGAGACCTCACCGATGGAGCCAGGCAAATTACCAAGGAATGCATCCATCCAGCTTATAGCTTGACCAGTTGCACCGTTTATCAATGCGGTCTGACCACCTTGCGCCCATTGGCTGAGTGCAGTAGCGCCAGAATAACCGTCCACCGCAACCCAGACTGCATCACCAGAGATTTGCCCAGGATAGGCAAAAAACAGAAAGGCCCGCCCTGCAAGAGCGGGGTTTAAGAAGTTCTTGCCAGTGCCACCAAACACCTCCTTGGCCATCACCACACCAAAGGTGATACCTAAGGCAGCTTGCCACAAAGGTAGATCCGGCGGCACGATTAGGGCAAACAAGATGGAAGTTACGAAGAAGCCTTCGTTAATCTCGTGTTTGCGCACCATGGCGAACAGCACTTCCCAGAATCCGCCGACAAGGAAGACGGTGATGTAAATCGGGAAGAAGTGAGTTGCACCGATCAGCATCTTGCTGCCGACTCCAGCCACAGCTGGGTCAAGTGAAGCACCTAACAACGTCGCTAGTGTATATTGCCAGCTACTAGCGCCCGCAACAGTACCTAAGTGAGCAATGGCTGCGATGGCTTGGTTACCAACGTTGTACATGCCCCAGAACATGGCCGGGAACACGGCTAGCCACACCATGATCATCATACGCTTCAAATCAAGCGCATCACGGACGTGAGCGGCATTGCGGGTCACTGAACCTGGTGTATAGAACAGGGTGTATGCCGCTTCAAACAGAGCATAATACTTCTCGTATTTGCCGCCTGGCTCGAAGTGGTGTTCCATTTTTTCAAGAAGTTGCTTGAAACTCATCGCTTAACCTTCCAGTTCAATCTTGGTTAGGCACTCACGCAAAATGGGGCCGTACTCGGTCTTACCAGGGCAGACAAAGGTACAAAGCGCCAAGTCTTCCTCGTCCAGCTCTAAGCAACCTAGCGCTTGTGCACTGTCACTATCGCCAGAGACTAAGTCCCGCAGTAGCAAAGTGGGCAGAATGTCGAGGGGCATGACTCGCTCATAGTTGCCAATAGGCACCATAGAACGATCACTACCATTGGTGGTGGTGGTGAAATTGATCAGCTTTCCCTTCATCAGATGAGAAAGAGTGGTACGGGTAATTGAAAACTTGTTGGCACTGGGATTAATCCAGCCAAGCAGCTCTTTCTCACGCCCTTCAGCTAGTGCGCAAACCTGATTGTGGTAACGCCCCAGATAGTCGTGAACACCATCCGCTTTGGCGCCGCTTAGGAGTGAGCCGGAGATCACTCGGTTTTCATCGGCACGCAGCTCGTTGTTGGCGAGTTGGCTAATACAAGCGCCCAGACGGGTACGTATCAAGCGTGGTTTGAGCACGTTCGGGCCCGCCAATGAAATCACCTTGTCGGTATAAATCTGTCCAGTAGTGAACAGCTTGCCGTAGGCAATCACATCCTGATAGTTGATGTGCCACTGTACTTTTTTGCTGCTAACAGGGTCCAAAAAATGGATATGGGTACCGGGCAAACCAGCAGGATGTGGGCCGACGAAGATCTCTTCTTTAACCTGCTCCAGTGACGAGTGCGGCAAACTGGCTTCGCCTTTACACACGTAAACCGAGCCATCGGTCAGACGAGTGAGTACTGCCAAGCCATCAAGGAAAGCCTGGGGCTGCTCCTTAATAACCAGCTCTGGATTGGCTGACAGCGGGTTAGTATCTATGGCGGTGACAAAGATCGCCCGTGGGGTTGAGCCGACCGCAGGTACCTTACTAAACGGGCGTGTGCGCAACGCCGTCCACTGACCTGAAGCAAGCAGTATTTCCTGCACCTTACTGCGCTCAAGCTGAGCAAGCTCAGCGGATGCAAAATGAGCAAAGCTGACCTGCTCATCGGAGCCGTCGAGGTCGATGACCACAGACTGCAGCACACGCTTGGCACCACGGTTGATTTCTGAAACGACACCGGTGGCAGGCGCTGTGAATTTGACGCCAGGGTTCTTCTTGTCTTCAAAAAGATCCTGACCCTTGATGACGCGATCACCTACTTTGACAAACATAGTTGGCCGCATCCCCACAAACTCTTCACCCAGTGTGGCAACACGGGTGATGGTGGGGCCATCGTAGATTACTTGCTCTGGTGCACCCAGCACAGGGATGTCCAGTCCTCTTTTGATTGTAATCATACTTAATTGCACTACCGTAACGGGAAGAGAGATTGGTTTGTGTCGAGACATATATCACGACAGATGGTTAATAATAGGATACACAGAAGCAAAACTACCGTTAGCACGTTATTTTTCACTCAGCATAACCATATTAATTGTATTTAACTCTACCACTTAAGACTCTTTTTCTGCCATGACAAAAAGGGGAAATTGCAGTGGCATCACAAAATTAATCAATGAAATCAGATAACAAACACATCGCGCTACTCTTGACTCGGCATTACATCTCAAACCAAAGCTCAGCTCGTCCTCCCCCCTTTAAAAAGAAAACGAACGAGTCCAATAAAATAGTTCGAGGGATAACCATGCCTCGACTGGGGCGGGCGGCATAAAATAAAGCAATAATCGGACCACATCACTTTTCGATGCAACCCCTGACAACCAGCGCTCAGTTACGGCAAGTACAACCCCACACAGTCCGCCCACGAATCAATAGCTCTCCCCCACCGTCGTAGCGTTCGAACATCACACAAAAAACAGAGCCAGTCCGCCTTAGCTAACTGGCTCTGGACTCATTACCTCAGGGCACGCCGTTAGAGCAGCTCACGGGCGGCTGCCACGATGGCGGCGGCGGTCAGACCATACTCCTCCTGTAAGAAGGGTTGGGGACCCATTTGACCGCAGCGCTCTTTCACCCCGACTCGGCGCATGGGCACTGGCCAGATTTCCACCAGCACTTCCGCCACGGCCGAACCTAATCCATTATGAATACTGTGATTTTCACAGGTCACGATCCCTCCAGTCTGTTAGGCGTACTGCTGCACCAGTGCCCGATCGAGAGGTTTGAGGGTGAACATGTCGATAACGGCGGCACTGACCCCTTGTTGCTGGAGTTCCCGGGCAGCGGCTAGCGCTTCGGTGACCATGATGCCGTTGGCAATCAGGGTGATATCGGTGCCATCGCGTAGCACATTGCCCTTACCGATGGTGAAAGTGGATCCCGGCAAATAGACAGTTGGCGCCAGTTTGCGGATGACGCGTACTCCTTAGAATCCCCACCAATCAATCAACTGGTTGAGAATAGCGGCAAACATCACCCCATCGGTGGCCTCCAACACCACGGCGTCGGCCAGCCCATGGATGATGCCCATGTCCTCAAACGACATGTGAGTGCCGCCGTTATGGCAGGCGGTGATGCCTGCATCGGAGGCGATCACCTTGACGTTGCCCCGTTGATAAGCTTGCCGCCAAACTCTGTCTACGGGACAATTGCTGACCCAGCAGGCTGATGGCGCCAAGTTGACCTCATCCGTTGTGGCGAGCAGTTGCTGTTCGCCCGCTCGGTTAGTTAAACAACCCTTTTAACAGCTGATCGGCGGCTTTTTTAACCCCTTCATGATTGGCCTTGTCGCCCAATAGCTTATTGAGACCACGCTCGGCCTCTCTGCGGGCTTTCTGTTCTAACTGCACGTTGCTGCTCAGCAGAGATTTTACGTCAAGCCGATAGGTGGGAGCCAGCCAATGGCCACCAATCCTGACCGGTATGGAGAGGTCTTTGAGTTCATCCACATCTTTGCCCCCTTGGCCCTTGCTGCTCTCGACGATGGCTAGTTGCAACAAAAAATCGAGCGTCTGCGCCGCTAGCTCAGTTTGACCTTGCCCTTTTACCCGTAAGGCGGGGGCAAACAGGGCAATATCTTGGCTACTAGCCAGTCCATTGGCGATCTGGAAGTTGGCACTCAGCGCAGCAAAATCGGTGCGGCGCGCCTCTTGCACCTCGGTGAGCCCCTTGCCGCTGAGAGTGGCCCGTGCCTCGCGGATCATTTGTCCCAGATGAATGCCATTTAGCGCCCCATCTCGCAGCGCAAGCGCAACCTTGCCCTGCATGTGACGAGAGAGGGCCTGTTCAGAAAGCCCCACCCCTTGCAGCGTGATGGCCAGATCGCCCTTGCCGATCAGCTGGTTGCTGTTGGCTAACGCCTGCAACAACGGCTGCACATTAACCCCGACTATCTGCTGGCTCAGTTGATAACGGGCCAAAGAGTGGCGGGCATCCAGCTGCCCCGTGGTGCGCACTTCCCCCCCCGCCACCTTGGCATTGAGTTTGGTTAGGGTCAGTTGACCACCCTGTAAGGCCAATTGCAGGTCGATGGCACTCGCCTCAAGCCCTTTTAGCCGCAGACGATCAAGTTGCAATTGGGCACTGACATCAAACTGTTGGAGCCCCTGCAAATCAGGCTCTGTAGTGGCCAGTGCAGGGCGTTTATCCGCACCTTGTGGGGTCACATCAGGGGCGCTTGGCGCTGGTCCTGCCGCCTTAGCCGAGGCACTGCTGCCTGCCGCGCTGGAGGGAAACCAGCTATCGAGATCAAGTCGATCCCCCTTGAGCGTCAACGCCAGCTTGGGAATGGCTCCCAGCTGAAGACGCCCATCGCCCGCTAGTTGGGTATCCTCTGCCTTGAGCGCGATCTGACTGAACACTAGCTGCTGGCGGGCGAGATCAACATGGCCCGCCCCACTCAGTGCTAGGGCGATGCGGGGCTTGGCCAACGCAGGGCCTTGCAAGGTAGCGGTAAGTTGCACCGCAGCGACCGTTAGTTGCTGTTCCCCTTGGTCTAGCTTGACCTTAAGCGTGCCCGCCACATCGCCCGTTAAGCTGGGCTGCGGCGCACCGAGCGCAGCCTTTAAGTCGATAGCAAGGTTGCCCCACTGCCCGACAGCGAGCCGATCGGCGGTCACCGACAAGGCCTCTACCCGCCGATCTGGCAAGCCAATGCTCCCGGTGAGGGTCAGCTTTTGTAGCTCACTCGCCAGCATGGTTGGCGCGAGCTTCAGCTCGGCCTTGCCGCTGAGGTCAAACCCGAGCGGGCCCTGGGTCCCCTTGGCCACCACAGTGATCGGCACCCATTGCCCGGCCGCTAGCTGGCCGAGCTCAAGGTCTAGCTGCGCCAGCTGAAATTGCCGCCCACTGCGATCATCGCGCAGCACCGCACTGGCCTGCGCCAATACCACGCCCTGCAAGCTGATCTGCCAAGGCTGGCTTGCGCCCTGCGCTGCCGTGGCATTAACCGCTGACGCTGGCGGCGTGGCGGCAGGGCGCGTTTGCACCAACCCCGTGAGGTTAGAGTCGCCATCGGGCTTGGTCTGAATAAAAAGGTGTGCCCCAGCTAGCGTTACCGTGCCGACAGCCAACTGGCGAGATAACAACGGCAGCAGCGCGACCGAGGCTTCGCCCCGCTCAAAGCGCAGCAAATCCGGCTCATCAAACCCCGCTGGATTACGGATGGCGACCCGCTCAAGGGACAAACCAATGGTTGGCCAAAAACGCCAGCCGATGTCACCGTCGATCACTAGCTCTCGACCCGTGTTATTGCGCACCAGCTCTACCAATGCTGGCTTGAATTGATTGGGATTGAGCAGGCTGACTAATGCGATGCCCGCCAGCAACGTAGCCATCACCAACCCCAGCAATATGTATATGACCTTTTTCACGATGGGCTCCTTGGATGCTGACCCTGTTGCCTGACTATACACCGCCGCCCCATACAAACGGCGACGGTGTCACCATCTTGATGATTGTTGTCACTTTTTGTCACAACAAATCGACAATTTCTCGCAACCTCATGGCATCGGCCATGGCATTATTGGATGCTGAATCATTGGCTTGATTCAGCATCCAATTACCAATAACGAATGTTGAGCATATCGTCATATAAGGAAATCCCATGTTGAAGCGTGTTAGCACCCTGTTGTTACCTGTGATGTTTGGCGCCTTAGCCCTGCCTGCGCTGGCTGGCGACCTTGAGCAGCCGATGAAAAAGATCGGCTTTAACTACAAGCAGGCGGTCAAAGCAGATGATGCTGCGGCCATGGAAAAACACATCAACGAGATGAAGGCACAATTCGACGTTGCCAAGCAAAGAAACATGCCCGCCGCCAAGAAAGAGAAGTTTTTAGAGGGCATGAACGAAGTACAGACTGAGCTGGATGCAAGCTTGGCCGCCCTTAAGGCTGGTGATGAGGCCAAAGCCCGCGAGCATCTAGCCAAGGTCGACAGCCTCAAGAAGGAGTATCACAAGTATGCCAAGCAAAAAGGGTAACGCCTTTCGCTGGGATACGGTGGTACGTTTCACCCATTGGGGGATAGCGGCGGTTTGCATCAGCAACCTCTGGATCAACGAGGCGGGGGAACAGTGGCATGAGTGGTTAGGCTATACCGCCATCGCCCTGATCAGCGTGCGCTTGGGTTGGGGGCTAAGTTGGGCCAAAGGGCATGCCCGCTTGGCCGCCCTGATTCCAACCGGTGCCGATTTTCGCCAACAAGCACAAGAGATGCGCGAGCGGCTGCCGCCCGCCCCAGGCCACCATGGCAGCGGTAAGTTGGCGGTCTGGGCCCTGTGGCTGGTGGTGCTGGCGACCGCAGGCAGTGGCTGGTTCCAAAATACCGAGCTGGGTTTTGAGCTCGGGGCCAGTGACTGGCACGAGTGGTGCACTTGGCTACTGCAAGGCTTGTTGGCCTTACACCTGCTGGCCATTGGCTACACCTCTTGGCGCCAACGGAGCAATTTGGTCAGTCGGATGCTGCCCGGCAGATCCATCAGGGCACTTAATCCCTCTCACACCGACCCACAGTAAGATGACACACAGGCCCCTTTGCACGGCAAGGGGCCCGCTTTAGCCCGCCACATCGCGGTAAGACAACCGCCACCCCACGGCGTCATCGCCTCCCCTTATCCCTCACGACCATCCCCGCCCATGCGTAGCCAAGCGACCTGCTCCCTGAGGGATGTCATCAGCAGAGTGAGGGCAATCGCGCGCCACGGTGCAAGGCACCAGCTAGGCAACACAGAGCAGGGGATCAACCTGAATGGGACAAGTGTGCGATGACGCGGACTACGCCGCGTCATGGTCAATAAGTGGGGATCTATCTTGGGGATTCACGCGAATAAATCACTAACGAGGCAGTTATTCCTGCTCGAAATCTTCGATCTCTTTGCCCAGCGCCACCATGATAGCCCGCACTTTGGCTGGCACGCTGTCAGGGTGATCTTTACGCAGATCATCATCATCAGGCAGCGGTTGACCGGTAAAGGCGTGCAGGAAGGCTTCGCAGAGCAGCTCGCTGTTGGTCGCATGGCGCAGGTTATTTACCTGGCGACGGGTGCGCTCATCGGTCAATACCTTTAACACCTTGAGCGGGATCGAAACGGTAATCTTCTTAACCTGTTCACTCTTTTTACCGTGTTCCGCATAAGGGCTAACGTAATCGCCGTTCCACTCTGTTCCCATGACTCACCTGTTCCTCATTGGCCGTGAGCGCGGATCTTAACCCTTGCCTTGATGAATGGCAATCCAACGGCAAAGCCATTTAGACGTCTGGAAGTGTTGACGGCTTTTTCATGCTGGCGTAGTGTGAGGCACCATAGGCTGACAATCTGGTCAGTCATGACGGGGCATGGATGTGGCACGCTGCGGCCACCAGTTGAAGGAGAACACTCATGAGTCATAAGGCCACCCTCGCGGTTCGTACCGGCATTGAAACAGACACCCAGCACGGGGCCGTGGTGCCGCCTATTTACCTCTCCAGCAACTACACCTTTGCCGACTTCGGCGAACCCCGTCAATATGACTATGCCCGCTCTGGCAACCCCACTCGCGCCAATCTGGCCGATGCGCTGGCGGCGCTGGAGGGTGGTGCTGGCGCGGTGGTCACCGGCACCGGCATGGGCGCGGTACATCTGGTCACCACCGCCCTGCTCAAGGCAGGGGATCTGCTGATCGCACCCCATGACTGCTACGGCGGCACCTGGCGCCTGTTCGAATATCTGGCGGCCAAGGGCCACTACCGCGTGCAATTTGTCGATCAAGGCAACGAGGCGGCCTTGGCCGAGGCGCTGGCGCAACAACCGACACTGGTATGGGTCGAGACCCCCTCTAACCCCTTGCTGCGGGTGGTGGACATCGCCGCGATCGCCACGGCATCCCATAAGGTCGGGGCCAAGGTCGTGGTCGATAATACCTTCCTCTCCCCCCTGTTGCAGCAGCCGCTGGCATTAGGGGCCGATGTGGTGGTGCACTCCACCACCAAATACATCAATGGTCACTCCGATGTGGTAGGCGGTGTTGCCGTCGCCAAAGAGTCGGTACTGGCCGAATCCCTGGTGTGGTGGGCCAACTGCTTAGGGCTTACCTCTGGGGCATTTGACTCTTACCTGACCTTGCGTGGCTTACGTACCCTGGCGCCGCGTTTGCGTACTCATCAAGAGAACACCGACCGCATCCTTGCCTACTTACAGCAGCAGCCACTGGTCAAGCATATCTATCACCCCAGCTTGCCAAACCATCCGGGCCATGACATTGCGCGCCGTCAACAATCGGGTTTTGGCGCCATGTTAAGTTTTGAACTCGATTGCAGCGAGATCGGCATTCGCGCCTTCCTCTCGGCCCTCACCCTGTTTTCGGTCGCCGAATCTTTAGGGGGAGTAGAGAGCTTAGTGGCCCACCCAGCCACCATGACGCACCGCGCCATGACCCCAGCCGCTCAGCAAGCGGCCGGGATCAGCCCGCAGTTATTGCGGTTATCGGTCGGCATTGAGCACGCGGACGATCTGGTCGCTGATTTGGCTAAGGGATTTGCCCACGCGCAACAGGCAGAACAAGGAGAACCATAAATGGAACAGCAACAGGGAGAACGAGTGGTGGCGACAGTAACCGCAGGCAAGCGGCGGCATGTGCACAAGTTTGGCGGCAGCAGCTTGGCTGATCCCGTCTGTTATCGTCGGGTTGCCGCCATTGTCGAGCAGCAGGTGAACGGGGATGAGCTGGTGGTGGTCTCTGCTGCGGGCAAGACCACCAATCGGCTGATCCAGCTGGTGGAGTTAGCAGAAGCCGGGGATGAAGCCGCCGGTGAGGCCATTACGGCGCTCCAGTCCTATCAGCAAAGCCTGATTGATGGCCTGTTAGAAGGTCCGCTCCAGCATGAGCTAAGCCAGCAGTTAGCGGATGACATGCAGTTGATCGCTAAAACCCTCGAAGGGCACTTTGATCGCTTCGAGCGCAACGGCTTGCTGGCGTTTGGTGAAGTCTGGTCCGCCCGCCTGCTCGCCGCACTGCTCACCAGCCGTGGGGATAAAGCGATCTGGCTCGATGCCCGTAGCTTCTTACGCGCCGAAGATGGCGCGTTAGTGAAGGTCGATACCGCCCTCTCCAGCGAACTGCTCAAAGCCAGACTGGCGGAACACCTAGGCCGGATCGTCGTCACCGGCTTTATTGCCGCTGACATGAGCGGCCGCTCGTTGCTGCTTGGCCGCAATGGTTCAGACTACAGCGCCAGCCTGTTAGCCCTGCTGGCGGATGGTGAATCCACCACCATTTGGAGCGACGTGGCAGGGGTCTACAGCGCCGACCCGCGCCGCGTCAAAGAGGCCCGCCTGCTAGAGCGCCTGAGCTTGGCTGAAGCCAATGAGCTCGCCCGGCTCGGCTCCTCAGTACTGCACTCGCGGACCCTGCAACCGGTGGCCGATAGCCGCCAACGCCTCACCCTGCGTTGCAGTTATAACCCCGATGAAGGTTGTACCCATATTCTGCGCCGCGCGCCCCGCTCTGGGGGGGCCCGCATCGTCTCATCAGTGGACCACATAGCCCTGATCGAGCTAAAAGTGCTGCCGCAGGCCCACTATGAGCAAGCCGTTGCCACCATCGAGGCCCACCTCGCTCGCCACCGCCTCAACCCGCTCACCTTGCAGCGCCAAGCAGACCGCCGCATCCTGCGCCTCGCTTACACCCTAGAGGTCGCCGAAGGAGCCTTCGACATCCTGCGAGACTTCCAATTGCAAGGCAGTTTCACTGGGCTTATCCAAAAAGAGGGCTACAGCTTGGTGGCGCTGGTGGGGGCTGGGGTGACCGATAACGCCGAACAGTGTCACCGCTTTTATCAGCTGCTGGCGGATCAACCGCTGGAGTTTGTCCACGTGGCCAAAGATGGCTTGAGTTTAGTTGCGGTACTGCGCCAAGTGGTGCTAGAGCCGCTCTTAATCACCCTGCACAGCGCCCTGTTTAGTCGTCCGACGCGGGTGGGGCTAGTGCTGTTTGGCAAGGGCAACATCGGCGGCCACTGGCTGGGGCTGTACGCCCGTGAGAAAGCCCGCCTCGAACATGAACTCAATCTGGCACTCACCCTCTACGGGGTGTTCAGCTCAGAGGGGGGACAGCTCGATGAAGAGGGGCTCGACCCACTTAAGCTGCCTGATGGCACCCTCAGACCCTTGATCTGGCCTGAGCTGCTGACCCAACTTGAGCAACATAGCTTTGACACCCTGATCGCTCTGGATATTACCGCCAGCGAAACCGTGAGTCGCTACTACCCGGACTTTGCTCAGCTCGGCATCCACATCATCGCCGCCAACAAGTTTGCAGGGGCCGCCGACAGCGAATTTTATCAACGGGTCAAGCAAAGCTGCCGCGACCATCAGGTGCAGTGGCGCTACAACGCCACCGTGGGCGCCGGATTACCGGTGCAATCGAGCATCCAGATGTTGCGCCAAAGCGGCGATCGGATTAAGGGAGTATCAGGTATCTTTTCCGGCACCCTCTCGTGGCTGTTCCAGCAATATGATGGCAGCCGCCCCTTCTCCGAGTTAGTGGACGAGGCGTGGCAACAAGGGTTGACTGAGCCGGACCCCCGCGAGGATCTCTCCGGCCAAGATGTCCGCCGTAAACTGCTGATTTTGGCGCGAGAAGCGGGTTTTGCCCTCGATTCAGCCGACATCACGCTAGAGAATCTGGTGCCTGCCGCCCTGCGCAACGCCAGCGCTGAGCAGTTTATGGATCGGCTCAACGAGCTCGATGAACCGATCTTAAGCGCCTTTGAAGAGGCGCGCCGGGTCGGTAAGGTGCTGCGCTATGTCGCTCGGATTGAACACGATGGCAAGGCGCGAGTCGGCTTGGAGGTGTTAGAGCCGCATCACCCCTTTGCCAACCTACTGCCCTGCGACAACGTGTTTGCGATCGAAAGTGACTGCTATCGGAGCAACCCGCTGGTGATCCAGGGACCTGGCGCGGGGCGCGACGTCACCGCCGCCGCGATTCAATACGATCTCTGGCAAATCTGCGCAGCGCTGTAACGGCGCATCATAGCCACTTCCCCTCATCAGGGCGCCATCACGGCGCCCTTTTTAATAGCTGAGATAATGTGTGAGTCAATTGGCCTCTTTGTGCGTTAGATCCACCTATTTTTCCCACCATCGAGAGATAATCTGTTTTTTATCAGTATGTTATGTGGTTTCCAGCTGCTTTTCTTCACACATTGCCGTTAAACTCACAGACTTAGTGCTCAGCACTGCAACCTTTGCGACATGGCAGTGTCATAAAGCTACAACCCCAAAAAGTGCTTTTGGACAAGCACTTATAGATTCAATAAGGAATAACGAATGCTCTCTCTCAAACAGCGGCTGGGGCCATTCTGGCCATTTGCTATCTTCTCGCTGATCGCGCTTTTATCCTTGTCGCTTAGCCGGATCGCCTTAGGGCTATGGCAACTAGAACGTGTCGAGGCCGTTGCCGGTTGGTCACAAATGCTGCTACAAGGAGTGCGGGTTGATGTGGCAACCCTGTGCTGGGTGTGGGGGGTGCCTGCGATGCTGACCCTGCTGCTGGCCAGCCCCACTGCCATCGGGCGTGCTTGGTTGCAGCTAATGCGGGTATGGCTGACGCTGGGACTCTGGTTGATGCTGTTTCTCGAGATCTCAACTCCGTCCTTCATCACCGAATATGGGGTACGCCCCAATCGCCTCTATGTCGAGTACCTCATTTATCCGAAAGAGGTGTTTGCCATGTTGTGGGCTGGCCGCAAGGGGGAGTTACTACTGGCCGCATGCTTTAGCGGTGCGCTACTCAGTGGCAGCTGGTGGCTAAGCGGCCGCCTGATGGCAGGCCTCAGCTTCCCACGCTGGGTGCTGCGCCCGCTGTTTGCCCTGCTGATCTTGGCCATCGGTTTTCTCGGGGCCCGCTCTAGCCTTGGTCATCGCGCCCTCAACTCAGCGATGGTGGCGTTTGCCAGTGATCCCTTGGTCAACGCCTTGACCGTCAACTCCGCCTACTCGGTGTTCTTCGCCATCAAGCAGATGGGCGCGGAAGAGAACGCCAGCCAGTTTTACGGCAAGCTCAGTGAGCAACAAGTGCTTGCTATCGTGCGCCAAGAGAGCGGCCGCCCAGCCAGCGCGTTCAATTCCCCCACCCTGCCGAGCCAGACCTTCAATCTTGCCAGTGCCCAAGGTAAGCCCAAAAATTTGGTGATCTTGCTGCAAGAGAGCCTCGGTTCTCAGTTTGTGGGCTACCTCGGTGGCTTACCCTTGACCCCCAACATCGACGCGCTGGCGCAGCAAGGCTGGGCATTTGAGCGGCTGTATGCCACCGGCACCCGATCGGTACGGGGGATCGAGGCAGTGCTCACGGGCTTCACCCCCACCCCGGCGCAAGCAGTGGTCAAGCTGGGCAAGAGCCAAACTAACTTTTTCACCTTGGCAGACCTGCTCAAGCAACGGGGCTACAGCACCAGCTTTATCTATGGCGGGGAGAGCCATTTCGATAACATGCGCAGCTTCTTCCTCGGCAACGGCTTCACCACCATCGTCGAGCAGAAAGATTATAAAAACCCGGTCTTCAAGGGATCGTGGGGCGCATCGGACGAAGACTTGATGGCCAAGGCCAATGAGACGTTTCAGGCGCTGCATAAAGAGGGTAAGCCCTTCTTTAGTTTAGTGTTTAGCTCCAGCAATCATGATCCGTTTGAGTTTCCAGATAACCGAATTGAACTCTATGAACAGCCCAAACAGACCCGTAACAATGCGGCTAAGTATGCCGATTACGCCATCGGGGAGTTTTTCAAGCAGGCTAAGCAAGCCGACTACTGGCAAGACACCCTGTTCTTGGTGATCGCCGATCACGATAGCCGCGTCTCTGGAGCCAACTTGGTGCCGATCCCGCGTTTCCATATCCCCGGCGTTATCGTTGGCCAAGGCATTGCGCCGCAACAAGATAAGCGGCTGGTCAGCCAAATCGACATGGGCCCGACCCTGCTCTCTTTAATGGGGATCAGCGCGAGCTATCCGATGTTGGGTAAAGATCTGACCCAGATGCCGGCCGATTGGCCCGGACGCGCCATGATGCAATACGATAAAAACTTCGCCCTGATGCAGGGTAACGATGTGGTGATCCTGCAGCCTGAACGCCCCGCTGAGGGATACGTCTATGACTTTGCGAACGAACAGCTCAGCCCCGCCCCTCAGCCTGACACCCTCAAGCAACATGCCTTGGGGTTGGCGTTATGGGGCAGCCTTGCCTATGAAAAAGGGCTCTATCAAACGGCAAAAGAGACAGCAGCGGTCAAATAACCCCCACCACTTAGCACCCGTGCCGCGCCTGCGGCACGGGTCTCGCTCCTACCCGCAATGTCTGCCAGCAGCCATGGTGCTGAGCATCGCCCTTACCCCTGATATGCCCCCGCTGAATAGGTCAGCTCGTAACTATGGCTGTAGATCTCGACGATGTTGCCGAAAGGATCTTCCATGTAGACCATGCGATAGGGCTTCTCGCCGGGATAATACTCACGCACCGGCATCCGCTGCTTGCCACCCGCCGCGACGATCCGTGCCGCCAGCCCCTCAACGTCTGGATCCTGCACGCTAAAGTGGAATACGCCAGTCTTCCAGAACTCAAAATTGTTCTCGCGCTGCTCGCTGTTGGGGAACTGAAAAATCTCGATCCCAATCTTGTCACCGGTCGACAGATGAGCGATGCGAAATGAGCCCCAGCCAGGACCAAACACATCGTTGCACATCACCCCGATAGCGGAGTCATCTTCAGTGATGGTGGTGGGCGGCATAATGAGATACCAGCCCATGACTTGGGTATAGAACTCGACGGCTTTATCGAGGTCAGTCACCGTGATCCCGATATGGGAGAAGTTGCGTGGATAGGTCATAGGTCACCTTAACACTGTGTCTGTGGAAAACAGGTGACATGATAGGCAGGACAGCCATAATGAAAAATAAGGCCAAACTAATATAAGACATAAATAAAATTTATGGTTAATCCACTCTGGTTGCACACTCTGCTAGCGGTGCATGACACGGGGAGCTTTACCCGCGCCGCCGAACGGCTGGATCTCACCCAAGCCGCAATCAGCCAGCATATTTCGCGCCTAGAGGCCGAGTTTGGGACGCTCCTGCTGCGCAAGCCCCGCCAATTGGAATTGACCCCCCGTGGCATCATGGTCCTTGAGTTCGCTCGCCAACAGCAGCAAGCCAGCGCACAGCTACGAGCTCGCCTCTGTGACGATGATCCTTACCGTGGTGCCATTACCCTGGCCACCCCCGGCAGCATTGGCCTGCTGCTCTATCCCCTGCTACTAGATCAGCAGCAAGCCCACCCAGCCCTCACCATTGCCCACCGTTTCGCCCCCCCCCCAGAGATAGTGCAAGCGGGGCTGAGTGCCCGTGGCGATCGGGGCTTGGGGGACCAACCGCCTGACAATCCTACCCCCACCGCCGAGCCCTTCGCCCGCGAGCCACTCTCCTAAGTGCTTCCCAATGATGGCG